>JAEWSV010000007.1 GCA_023398155.1 Spirochaetota bacterium | reverse complement strand
ATCCAGGGTGAATTCACCGAGGCCGCCATCCTCAAGGCGCGCAACGGAGACTTCGGCCTCGCCCTGGAGATCCTCGCGGCTCTCCGCGGACTGTTCCCCGCCTCTCCTACGGTGGCGCTCAATACCGCGCTCGTCCTAGAGGAGCGTTCGGACGCTCACGAACGAGCGGGTAGGGAGGAGGAAGCCGAGAAGGATGCCGACCTGGCTTTCCAGGCCTACAAGGCGGCCCTGGCCTTCGATCCGCCGTTTCCCGACGCGCTCTTCAACGCCGGCTTCTTCTTCATGAAGCGGAGCGGCTTCGACAAGGCCAAGGAATGCTTCGCCCGGTTCATCCCGCTCGCCGACGACCCCAAGAAGAAGGCGCGGGCCGCGAAGATCATCAAGGAAATCGAGAGCCGGAACCTGGACGACGCCATCTTCCGCGAGGCGTACGATTTCATCCGCTTAGGCGAGGAAGAGCGCGGCATCGAGAAGGCGCGCGACTTCCTTGAACGTCACCCTCGCGTATGGAACGGCTGGTTCATCCTCGGCTGGGGACTCCGGCGCCTGGAGCGTTGGGAGGACGCCGCGGCTTCGTTCCGTCAGGCCTTGGAGTTCGGCGGCGACGGCTGCGACACCCGCAACGAGCTGGCCATCTGCCTTATGGAACTCGGGGACCTCGACCAAGCGCGGACCGAACTGGAAAAAGCGCTCAAAATCGAAAGCGAGAACGTGAAGGTCATCTCCAACCTCGGCGTCGTCGCCACCCGAGCGGGCCGCCTGGAAGAGGCCGCTGCCTTCTTCCGCACGGTCCTGGAATACGCACCCGGCGATCCGGTCGCGACCGCCTTCCTTGAGGACCTCAACACTTAGAAGGGAGTCCCGACCGCCGAGGCGCGGAAAGCGCCGAGGAAGTAGGGGCGGCTATTCTTCCAGCAGCAGGCGGTCGCCGGCGGCCACGCCGACGCGGGAGAACCAGCCCTGGGGTACCTCGAGCGCGTAGCGGGCTGCGCGCGACGACTCGATGGGCGCGAGCGACAGCGGCGTCATATCGTGGAATTCCAGGATGCGGCCGTCGGAGGCCGCGTACGCGATGGTAAGCGGGACCAGGGTATCCTTCATCCAGAACGCGAGCTTGCGGTCGGATTCGAAGACGAAGAGCATCCCCTCCCCGTCCCGCACTTCTTTCCGGCGCATGAGGCCCTCTCTTCGTTCGGCATCGTCGTCGGCGATCTCCGCCCGTACGGTCACCGTGGATCCGTCTGAACGGACTATGGTCAGGTCGCGCGCCGGTAGGCGCTTAGCGTCCGCGGCGCAGGAAAGGGTCGCTTGAGCGCACCATAACGCGAGCGCGATGAGCGTGGCCCCATGGAAACGGCGTGTTCTAGAAGCCATCCAAGAATTCCTTCCGGAGTACGGCGCCCCGCGATTCCACGACCTTGGAATCTTCAGCGAGCCTATCGAAGGCCGCGCGATCGATGTATTTGACGGTCAGCGGCCGCTCTATGGACACCCGCGTCTCTACCGAGAGCCAGACGGCTTGCGCCGGATCGAGGGCGGAAGGTTCGCCGTAGTCCGAAACGAAGGCGGTAAAAACCGAATAGTGATCCACCTTGTCCGCATCCAGGCTGAAAGCCATCATGAAGAGGGCGCCGTCCTTGAGTTGGAAGAAGGCCCTCCGCACGAAGGATAACCCGGTGGTCTCTATGAGCGTCTGGTCGCTTTGGGGGAGGAGGGAAACGTCGCGGTCCCCGCGAAAAGCGAAGAGCTCGTCGGCGGCGAGCGCGGCCTTGAGGGCTTCCAAGCCCATACCGAGCGAGATGCCGCGGAAAGACCGCGGAAGTTTCGTGCCCGCGGCTGTCGGCTCTGCGGTTGCCGGCTCCGTGGAGGCCGCGCCGGCCGGCCGAACCGGATCGCTACCCGGCGTCCTCTGCTGGGCCTGAGCGGCGATCGCGAGGAACGCGGCGACGAGGAGCGCGGACGCGCGGCGTACTGACGCGGCGCCGGAACCCCTTTGAGCCTTCCCCGTCGATCTGGCCATCCTTACCCCCGGATACTTCACGGGGCGGCCCCTATCGCGGAACCGCCCCGTCCTCATTATCGGCAACCTGCGGAATTTCTGTAGGAACGCGTCGGCTTATGCGTTCCGTACGGAGGATTCGCGGCGCGCCCGCTCGATCTTCTGCATCTTGCGGAAGTATTCGGTCTGCTTCACGACCTCGGACACGTCGGTGAGGGCTATCTTGTTGTCGGTGACGCGGATCTTCTGGTTCTCCAGCAGCTTGTGGAGCACGATGTTGCCGTCCGCCAAGGGCAGGCCGACCATGTTGATGAGCTCCTTCGGCCCGAAATCGAAGATGTACGGCGCCGGGCCGAGCATGACGCGGTTCTTTTCCAGCTGGATGAGGAGGGCGTCGTACATGCGGCCGAGCGGATCGGATATGAGCGTATTCGCCAGTTGCTTATAGATGAACCAGATTCGTTCCGCGAGGAGCTGCGTGAGGCGGGTCACGATCTGCGGCTGGGTGCCGACCATGCGTTGGAAATTCTCCCTGTTCACGGCGAGCACGGTGCAATCCTCATAGGCGACCGCGCTCGCGGAGCGGGGCTTAGACTCCAGGAGGGCCATCTCGCCGAAGATGTCGCCCGATTTCAGCACAGCCAGCAAAACCTCGTTGTTGTCAACGATCTTCGTGATCTTCACCGAACCCCGCTGGATGATGTAGAGCTCCTCGCCGGGCTGGCCTTCCGAGAAGATCATCGTATCCTTGGGGTACATGCGGTTGAATTCGTCGGCTTTGCGCTCCAGGTATACCGCCTTTGCGTACGGTTGGATCTTGACCATGCGCTCCCGCGCGATCTGTACGTTCTCTCCCGTAGGGCAGTATTTTATGTACTGGTGGTACGCGTAATAGGCTTGGTTGTATTGGCTCTGTTTGGCGTAGTACTCGGCCACCTTGAAGAGGTGCGAAGGATCGGCTTCCGCCGTGTTCTTGAGGGTCAGGCGGGTGAGGGCTTCGTCCAGGTAGCGCATGCGCTTGGAGAACTGGAGGATGATCTTCATCGCCACCGGAGTGTTGTTCTGGATGAGCTGGCCGTACTGTTCCTTCTGGACCGAGATGAGGGTCACGTCGGTGAGCGCCTGCGCGGTCTCGATGTGGCTGTGGCTGGACATGGTGGAAACGACGCCGAAGAAATCGCCGGGCGAAATGACGTTTCCGCCCTCCTCTTCCACGACCTCCACTTCTTTGAACAGGCGGACCTTCCCCTGCCGGATGATGAAGAAGCGGTCGGCATTCTGCTTGCCTTCGACTATGATATACGAGTCTTTTTTAAAATTAACGAAGGCAAGTTGCAGTTGGTTTGTCATCCCGCTCCCCGTAACCTACGACGTTCACGCCGACCCGCCGCTATTATTAATCGAGTATAGGAACCCTGCTTCGGCTTTGTCAACGTCGAAACAGGAGACAGTCGCACATTGAAGGCGACCCTCGATGGTTAATTGAAGAAATCGTCATCCTCCGTAAAGAAATCTCCCGTATCCTCGTCCATGGCGGAGATCGGGGAGCGTCCTTCGTTGCGTTCCGCGAACAAGGAGAGCGCGTAGCGGTAGGCCGCGGCCTTGCGCTCCAACTCCGCTCGTTCGGCGGTGAGCTCCCGATAGAATTCGTAGACCGTACCCCCCGAGGGAAGGTCCGCGCGCAAGGCGGAATCCCCGACGTACGATCGTATCTCGTCCAATCGATAGTAGATCCGTTCGAAAAGGAACATGCTTCCCCGTACCGCCATGAGTTTGCGCGCCAAGGCCGCTTTCTGCTTCATGACGGCCACGTCCTCTCCGCTCGGGACGATGCCCGCGCGGCGCTCGGCCTTCCAGGCTTCCAGGGTCGGATCGCCCGCCAAGGGCGCGAACGCGGCGCGGAATCGGTCGCGCATGCGCCGATAGGACCGCGCGTACTGGTCCAGGGCGGCCGTCGGGTTCGCCTTGAACGCCCCGATCTCGTCGGCGATCCAGGCCTCGCGGAAAGCGGCCAGGCTCGATACGGCGACGGGGACTCGGCGGAGGCGGCTGCCCGCCGGGCTCTCCACGACCTGCCCGGGTAAGGCCTCGAGCGTTTCGCCGTCCGTGCCCGCGCAGAGCACCTTTCCCTCGGTGCAGCCGACCAAGAGCGAGTCGTTCAC
>JAEWSV010000003.1 GCA_023398155.1 Spirochaetota bacterium | reverse complement strand
CACGAGATGGGCTTCGCCCGCGCGGCGGCCAACCGGGTCATCTTCATGGACCAGGGCCAGATCGTGGAGTCCGCCTCGCCCGAGGAGTTCTTCACGAGCCCCAAGGAAGAGCGCACGAAGAGATTCTTGGAACACATACTGTAGGGGGAGCGCTATAAGCGGCCAATCAAGAAACGTACGCTGTACAGGTCGCAGCGAGGGGGCCCGTGCGTATAAAAACGGCCCGGCGAAAGAGCCGGGCCGTTTTTATACGCGCACCCCCACGCTGAACATCCGGAACAGCGTGCGTTTCTTGCATTCCCACGCGATGGCGCGACGCTGGAGATACGGCTCCCCCTCGCTCCAAAATCCTCGGAAACAAAGAAGGCGCCTCACGGCGCCTTCTTTGTTTCTTCCGGGTTTTTCCGCTACCCCCTCAGCGGAGGCGCTGGTGATGGAGCGATTCCGTCAAGCGCTCAGGCGGTCTCGTCGATCGACGAGCCTTGGTAGGGCGGGAGCGGGGCGGCTTCGGGGGCCGGGGCTTGCTCGGCTACGGGAAGCGGTTCGGGTTGGGGCTGGAGTTCCGGCGGCGGAACGGTAAGGCCGACGGGACCGATCGGTTCAAGGTTCATGGTCGCGTCCTCCTATACGTTAGTATACTCTTTTTGGCTGACGTACACAAATTCGCCTTTCCGGGGCCATTGGCTTATCTTGGGTTCAATCATGAAGGTGGAGCCGCCCAGATGGAACACGATGAAAATCGAATACGCATCGCGAGCCTGGCCGGTCAAGAGTCGCTGAGGAAGGCGATCGCGGAAATTTTCGTGGACGCCTATTTCCCGCAATTGTCGTTCTTCACCAAAGACAAGGATCGATTGTCGAACGCTTTCCTGAATTCCTTCATCTTGGACCGATTTTTCGGCGCCTTCGCGGATGGCGAGTTGGTCGGCATTTTCGCCCTTACCGATGAGACGGGACGTTGCTTCAAGCTCGTGAAAGGCGATTTCATCGCCCACATCGGATTCCTCAAGACGAACCTGGCATTCGGAGGGCTCAAGAATGAGTTCGAACACCCATTACGGCTACGGTCCAAGGGCTTCAACATAGAGGCGGTCGCCGTGAAAAGCGATCGGCGCGGAAAAGGTATCGCTACGAGCATGATGCGTTACGCCATGGAGCATAACGATTATCTCGAGTTGGACGTCGCCGACACGAACCTTCCCGCGAGAAAGATATACGAGAAGCTCGGTTTTACGGTTTTCAAGGAAGTACCCGTCAAATACCTCAAGCGAATAGTCGGATACGGAAAACGGCTTTATATGAGTTACGCGGTCTCCATCTAGAATCGGCGTTCAGGGATTGGCGCTCAAAAGAAAACGGCCCGCGAAGCTTTTCCTCGGGGCCGCGTTCAGGAGCAATACGATCTAGATCAGCGTTGGATGCGCGCCGAACCGCCCTTGGCGAAGGCCTCCACTTGATCCAGGGTCGCCATGGTGGTGTCGCCGGGGAAGGTGGTGAGCAGGGCGCCGTGGGCCCAACCTAGGCGGAGCGCGTCCTCGGGAGTCTTGCCGTTCAAAAGGCCGTAGATGAGCCCCGCCGCGAAACCGTCGCCCCCGCCGACGCGGTCGTAGACGTCCAGCTCGCAGGTCGGCGAAACGTAGCTCTTACCGTCCAGCCAGAGCACGGCGCCCCACGAATGGCGGTTGGTCGAGTGGACCTCGCGAAGCGTCGTGGCCACCGCCTTGACGTTCGGGAAGTCCTTGACCACCGACTCCATCATCCCGAAGAAGGCTGAAGGGTCCAGTTTTCCCTTCGACTCCACGTCCTGACCCTTGAGCCCGAGGCCTTTCTGGAGGTCCTCCTCGTTGCCGACGAGGACGTCCACGTGCCGGACTATCTCGCGGAGGGTCTCGGCCGCGGCTTCCGGAGCCTTGGAAGGGTCCTTGCCGGCGGCAGCGGCGGCCACAGCCCAAAGTTTAGCGCGGTAGTTGAGGTCGAAGGAGACGACTGCGCCCGCTTTCTTGGCGGCGGTCATCGCCTCGATTACGAGGCTCGGGGTGGTGTCGGAAAGAGCGGAAAAGATGCCGCCCGAGTGGAACCAGCGAACGCCCTTGGCGAAGATCGCATCCCAATCGAAGCTGCCGCGCTTCAGGTAGCCGGCCGCCTCGTTCGATCTGTTGTAAAAGACGACCGGGGCGCGCACGCCTTGGCCGCGGTCGCTCCATACCGTGGCCATGTTCGGCCCGCGGACGCCGTCGTGCTTGAAGCGCACGTAGTAGGGCGTCACGCCCGAACTCCGCACGGCCTTCTCCACTCTCGCGCCGATCGGGTAATCGACGATGGCGGACGCGATCGCCGTCCGCTGCTTGAAACAGATAGAGAGGTTCGCGGCGACGTTGTATTCGCCTCCCGAGACGTGGAGGTCGTACTTGTCCGCCTCGGCGAAGGGAATCACACCCGGATCCAGCCGAGTGACGAGGGCGCCGAGCGCCAGGAAATCATGGGCGGTTTTATCCGCGTCCGGAATCGATATAGGTGCCATAGATCACTCCCTTACGGTGCCTGAATGGGTCGGCGGCTACGCCGTATAGGTCGAGGCGCTCGTGGAGCCGCCGCGGCCCGTCCAGTTGGTGTGGTGGAATTCGCCGCGCGGCTTGTCGGTGCGCTCGTAGGTGTGGGCCCCGAAGTAATCGCGCTGGGCCTGGAGCAGGTTCGCCGGAAGCCGGTCGCTCCGGAAGCCGTCGAAGTACGCGAGGGCGCTCGTGAGCGTGGGCGCGGGAACGCCGTTCGCCACCGCAGCGGCCACCACGCGCCGCCAGGATGCCTGCGCCGCGTCCACCCGCTCGCGGAAGAAGGGATCCAGGAGCAAGTTGGAGAGGTCGGGCTTCCGGTCGAAGGCTTCCTTGATCTTCCCGAGGAAGATCGAGCGGATGATGCAGCCGCCCCGCCACATGAGGGCGATGCCGCCGTTATTGAGTTTCCAGCCGTATTCTTTCGCGGCCTCCCGCATGAGGAGATATCCCTGGGCATAGGAGACGATCTTGGAGGCGTAGAGGGCGCTCTTGAGATCCACGATGAAGGCTTTCTTGCTTCCGGTAAACGTCCGCTCGGGCGCGGCGTACTGTTTGCTCGCGACCACGCGCTCGTCCTTGGCCGCCGAGAGGCACCGCGCGAAGACTGCCTCTCCGATGAGGGTGAGCGGCACGCCGAACTCCAACGCCGCGATGCCCGTCCACTTGCCGGTTCCCTTCTGGCCAGCCGTGTCCAGGATCTTCTCCACCAGGGGCGAACCGTCCGCGTCCTTGAAGCCGAGGATGTCGCGGGTGATCTCGACGAGGTAGCTCCCGAGTTCGCCGCGGTTCCACTCGTCAAAGACGTCGCGCATCTCCTCGTACGAGAGGCCGAGCACGTCCTTCATGATCTGGTAGGTCTCGCAGATGAGCTGCATGTCGCCGTATTCGATGCCGTTGTGGACCATCTTGACGAAGTGGCCCGCGCCGTTCTCCCCCACCCAGTCGCAGCAAGGGACGTCCCCGTCAACCTTGGCGGCGATCGCCTGGAGTATGGGTTTCACGAGGGGCCAGGCCGCGGGAGAGCCGCCGGGCATGATGGACGGGCCGGTGAGCGCGCCTTCCTCGCCGCCGGAGACGCCGGTGCCGATGAAGAGGAGTCCCTTCGATTCGAGGTAGGCAGTGCGCCGCATGGTGTCCTGGTAGTTCGAATTGCCGCCGTCTATGATGACGTCCCCCGGCTCGAAAACCTGGAGGAGTTGTTCGATGGTGTCGTCCACCGGCTGGCCGGCCTTGACCATGATCATGGCCTTCCTCGGCTTGGAGAGGGCCGCGGCGAGCTCCGCGGGACTCTTGCACCCCACGATCTTTTTGCCCGCGCCGCGCCCCGAGGTGAAATCATCCACCTTGGAAGTGGTTCGATTGTAGACCGCCACGGTGAAGCCCCGGCTCTCCATGTTGAGGACGAGGTTCTCGCCCATTACCGCGAGTCCGACGAGTCCGATATCCGCTTTCGCCATCTGTTCCTCCCACGGCCGAGTATATCGGTGCAATCGCAACCACCGATCGCACCAATATACTACGCCGAAGCGCGCATGATTATGCCCGTGCCGAAGGTACGGCTTTCCACGGGCGATCCGTATTCGATTCGATTCTTGAGTTGTTCGAAGATATACGCGCCCACGTCTCCGCCGCCCTGGGCGATGGTCGTCAGGGGCGGAGATACGAAGGCCGCGTACGCGTCGTCGTCGAAGCCTACCACCGCGACGTCCTCCGGCACTCGCACGCCGAAACCGGCCAAGGTGCCCATGAGGCCGACCGCGATCTTATCATTGTGGCAGAGGACCGCATCCAGCTCGCCGGCCGCGAAGCGCCGCGCGATCTCCTCGGCCGCCGACCGGCCTCCCGCGAAGCCCTTCCCCGTACGCGCGACCATCGCGTCGGCGTAGGGAAAAGCCGCCTGCTCCAGGCCCTCCCGGAAACCGGCGACGCGTTCCGAGGAACGGAATTCCTCGATGAGGAGGAGGAAGCGGGAACGCCCCTTGTGCGCCAGGTACTTCACGGCCTCCCGATAGCCGGATCTCCGGTCCATGCGGATGGAAGGATAGGGCACGGCGAGAGGGGGGTCAACCAGGATGAAGGGATAGCCGCGTTCGGTCAGGGCGTCCAGCGTCGCGGAGTGCACGGAGCTGAGGTTCGTGAACACGACGAGCCCTTCGCATCGGGGGGCCACTTCATCGATAGCCGCTTCCTCTATCTCGGTGGTGTCGGCATACTGCACCAGGACTGCGTACCCCGCGGCGTTGAAGAGCTTGGAAATCACCTCGATGCGGCGCAGGGTCGCGTCGCTCGTGACGGCGTTCGCCACTATACCCACGAGCCGCGTTCGGCCCGACTTGAGGGCCCGCGCGCTCGGATCGGGCCTGAAGCCCATGCGCTCCGCAACGGTCCGCACGCGTTCCCGGGTATCGGGCCGTACGTTCACCGCGTCGTTCATCACCCGCGAGACGGTCCGGGCCGAAACTCCCGCCTCCCGCGCGACGTCATGGATGGTTGGCACGTTCCTGTCCTCTTATTGCCATCGATGGCATTATCGTACGAGTCCGCCTCGCCGTCAAGAGGAACCGTCACACGCGTCCGTCCCAGGACCTACTCAGTAGGATTCTGGATAGCCGGGGGCTGCCAGCCCAACACAAGGGATCCTCTTCTCCCAGTTCAAGCCGTGAAGCGCGTGACCTCAACGATGGTATCGAGGGGTGTCAGCGGCATCCATGCCGACGCGGAATGACAAAGTCATTCCGCGCACAGTTAAGTGGCCCGACATCCATCTCGGGCGGGAGCTACTCCCGCAGGCTACTGGCGATTCCGTCGCGCGGCCAGATGGCAGCGCATTCAACCAATTCCTATCGGACTCAACCGGAGGTTGAGGGACCAGTGAGGTCCGATTTTTACCTGACAGGACCCCGATATCGGTGTCGTCACGCGCTTACCGGGCTTCAGCTCTGGGCGCCGGCCCCTTCGAAGAACCGGACTTCGCGCTGCCAGGCGAGGGCGGCCAGGAAGCCGCCCGCGTGGGGTATCCAATCCTCGTCGGTGAAATGGCGAGGGCCGTCCAGTTCCCGGCAGGGGCGGACGGAATGTTGGAATTGCGGGTTGTTCGAGAAGCCGTTCATCACGGTGCCCCGGATTCCGGTCCAGCATTCGGCCGAACGGAGACCCACGCCGTGGATCATGGAGACCGGCAAGGCGACGCCTTCGCCGATTTTTTCCCTGTACTTGAGGCAGGACTCGAAGGAGTCGGCCGTGACCCCGGCGTTGAGGCCGGCTATCCACTGGAGGTTCGCGGTCGCGATCTCCTCCAGCTCATCCCCGCCGACGAAGAACTTGAGCTCGCTCGCCAAGGCCGACGCGTAGCCGAGGGTCACGTTGCAACCGTGCCAGGGGCCCGAAAAGGCGAGCAGGCCTTCGTCTTTCCAGAATCCCATGGGGAGGATGCCGAAGGGATTCGCCCGGCAAGCGGGAAGGAGGTAGCCGTCACGGAAATTCTCCAAACACCTTTTCCAGCGCGGAGCGTCCTCGTGGTACCCCCAGAGGCGGGCCATGAGGCCGATCGGGTAGAGATAGTGCGGGAACACGGCGCCCGTATCGGCGCCCCAATGGTGGTGGGTATTCGCCTTCTCCGTGAACTTCGCGCTGCCGTAGGTCCTGAAGTGGCCCCAGAGGCCGCCCTCGGGCAACCCAGGCAGGCCGGCTCCTTCGGCGTCCTCCGCGGCGACTTGGCGGGCCATGATGGAGCGCGCGAAATCAGCGGCGATCCGCTGATGCGGCTTGGATCCGGCGAGCCAGAGCTCCACCGCGGCCCAGCACAGCATGACGAGCTCACGGGTCTGCCACTCCCCCGGGGGCACGAAGCCCTCATCCGCCCCATGACCGGCCGCGTAGAAGCCGTCGCGGAAGGGGACCGAAGCCTCCATGGGGTAACGGAGCGCGCGCTTGCCGCGTTCCAGGTACTCAAGGCCCTTCTCGCGGTCGGTCTCTAAGAGCAGCCGGCCCGAGCGGGCGAACGCGACGGCGGCCTGTCCTACGGTGCCCGGAATGACGTGGAGGACCGAAGGGAACTCGTGGACCAGGGCTCCGTCCCCCAGACCGAGTTCGGACGCGGCGTCTTGGCAACGGCCGAGGTAGTCGCAGCCCCGCAATATGTTCGATTTCAGCTCTTCCACGCGGGAAGCGGACAGATGCTGGAAACCGACCTCCAGGAGGTCGCAAAGCCCGATGACGAGGGGAG
>JAEWSV010000565.1 GCA_023398155.1 Spirochaetota bacterium | reverse complement strand
GCATCAACGAGATCAACGTCTCCATCCACGCGATTTCGGATGCCGGCGTGAAGAACATGGACAACGCCGCGGGCTGCGAACTGCTCTTGAGAAAATTCAAGGTGGATTGAGCTTAGCTATTCGATCTCCTTCCGATCGATGGCCGAGATGCGCCAAAGCCCGTCCCGGAGCGTGAGCGTGAGCGCGTCCTCCCTCGCCGCGGCTACGGGCGGCGGCATGAGGGGCAGCTTCGGCGCGAGTTCTCCGGACACGGCGGCGTCGGGCGCCGCTGCGTCGGGCGCCGCGGCATCGGGCGCCGGCGGCGTCCCGATAGCCTCTCCCGGCGAGGTCGCGATCACGCCCGGGCTCCAAAACGCGTAGCGCGCGTTGAACGTAACCGTTCCGTCGGACGCGTCTCCGTCCACCTCTTCCACCGTGAGGCCCGAAACGCCGTACACCGCCGTGGATACGGGGGGAGAGCCCTGGGCTATCCATTCCTCCGCGGAGAGGATGTCCGGAAGCCGCTCGTACGCCGAACGTACCCGGGAGATGACGAAAAGGTTCATCGTGGCTTCGATGTCGCCCTTGCCCGCCTTATCTACGACGCAGGCTTCCATGAGCGTATGGTCGAGCTTTCCGATGGCCTCGTAGTAGGCGCGGACGACCTGGATCGGCGACATGCCGGCCGTCGTGGGCCTATCCGAGCGGTCCGAGATGATGGAGCGGACGATGAGGACGGAGCCGACCGCGGCCGCGGCGACCGCGACGAGGATAGAGGCGTTGCGCCGCGCGAAACGCTTCGTTTTGACGGCGTTTCCTCGGGACCGCGATTTGCGCGTTCTCTCCGCCGCGACGACCGCGCGCTCCTGCTCGGTCAAGAGACGAACGAAGGCGCCGAGGCCCGGTGAACCGACCTTTCCGATCGCCTCCGCCAGGTCGGCGAGGCTCGGGCGGGGAGCGGCCTCGGCCCGGGCGTTCCGGCCGCGCGGAACGCCGCTCTTGGCGGCAGGCGCGAGGGCGGCGTCCAGGAGAGCGGCAAAGGCCGGCTCCAGGCCGCCCTCGACGAGGCGGGAGGGGAGGGCGCAGCCGTCCCGCATGTCGGCCCGCACCGCTTCCGAGTCCTCAGCTCCGAAGGGCCGCTCTGCGCAGAGGACGCGGTAGGCGAGGGCTGCCGCGGCGAAGGCTTCCGCCGCGTCCCCCGTGAGATCGGGGTGGACCCACCGTTCCGCTCCGTCCAAACGCTCGGCCGCGCCGCGGGCCTCCAAGGCCCTGAGCGCGAGGCGTTCGGGCGCGAAGAGCACCGTGCCGTCCGGCCCGAGGAAAGCCGCGGCGGGGTAGGGCGCGGGAAGCTCGGATGCGCCTTCATGCCGGACGCGGAGGGCGAGCCTGGCCGCGATCCAGCGCCTGAGCGCGTCCAGGGCCGCGTCTCCGCCCCGCTCGATGACCGAGTCGAGCCGCTCTCCGGGGAAGTCCGGTCCCCAGACGGTCATGCGGCCGTCCCGTTCCGCGACGCCTTCGGCGCGCCAGGGAGAAACGTCTCCCGCGGAGGAGACGAGGTAACCGGCTTCCGAAAGGAGTTGGGCCATCTTCGCTTGCGCGAAGGCCGCGGGGGAGAGGCCCGTGTCGAAGCCGAGGGCCGTACGGCCCTCGGCTTCGATATGGTATTTTTCGCTTCGCATGGTTCTTTCAGCGTCCTCGGGGTGAATAAAGATAGCGGAAATAGTCCAAATCCGTGGAAAGGGTCTTGTCGAACTTGGGCAGCGTGGTCCGGTAGGACTCAACGCTTCGCCAGAAATCGAAGAAGTCGGCGTCCCGGCCGTAGGCCTGGGCATAGATCCGCGTCGCTTCGGCGTCGGCGGTGCCCTTGAGGCGCTCGGCCTTCTCGTACGCGGCGGAGAGCACCGATCGCTTCTCGTTTTCGAGCTTTCCCATCCATTCCGCTTTCTTGCCTTCGCCGTGCGAGCGGAAGGCCTGGGCGATCTGGTTGCGCTCCTTGATCATGCGGTTGTAGACGCTTTCCGTCAGTTCGTCCGAGTACTTGATCTGCCGCGGCACCACGTCGATGAGTTCGATGCCGTACTCCGGCACGAGCTTGCGGGATATCGCGAGCGCTTCCTCGGCGAGCTTCCGCCGTCCTTTCTCCACCGCCTCGAAGGTGGCGTCCGTCCGGGTGAGGGCGGTCAGCGCGTTCGCGTCCGCCTCGGTCCCCACCTCGAAATTCTCCGAAGCCTTCCGGTCCCGGATGATGTTCGAGTTCCGCACGGTCTCGCGCAGCCAGTTGTCGGCTATGACGGTGCGCACCGCCGAATCGATGACGTCGCCGAGCCGGGCGTAGGCGGAGTCCATGGTGGAGATCGATTCGTAGAATTTCTTGGGGTCGGAGATCCTCCAGCGCGCGGTCGTATCCACCCAGATGAATTGGTTTTCCTTGGTCGGGATGCGCTGCCGCTCCCCGTCCCAGGACATGATGCGCTTGGGATACTTCACCACGTCGTCCAGGAAGGGGCTCTTCACGTGGAGGCCGGCCTGGTTCTGGACCGCGACGATCTGGCCGAGGCGGACGACCACCGCGAGTTCGCCCTCGTCTACCGTATAGAAGGGGCCCGCCGCGAGTACGCCGACGACGACGGCGGCCGCTATGGCCAAACCGATGAGTACGCGCTTCATGGCTGACCTCCCGTCTCGCCGAGATTCTTGATTGGCAGGAAATTCTGGAATCTCCGGTCGATGAGAGTCGTGCCCTTCTCATCCTGGAAAACTTCTTCGATCATTTCGTAGTAGAGCCTCTTACGGGTGACGTCGGGCGCCTTCCGGTATTCATCGTAGACGGAGTTGAATCTGGCCACGTCGCCCTTGGCCTTGTTGACGCGTTCGGCCGCGTAGCCTTGGGCCACCTGCACGAGCCGATCGGCCTCGCCCTGGGCTTTCGGGATTTCGGCGTTGTAGGCTTCCTTGCCCTCGTTGATGAGCCGGTTCATGTCCTGGATAGCCTTGTTCACGTCCTCGAAGGCTTCCTGGACCCCTTTCGGCGGCACGATGTTCTGGAGCTTGACCGCGATGATGTCGATGCCAAGGCCGTATCCCTTGAGCGTCGTGTTCATGAGCTCGGCGCCTTCCACTTCAATGGTGGTGCGCTCGGGGCCGATGATGTCCAGGATGGTCCGGTCTCCGACGAGCATATTGATGACCGACCTCGATACGTCGCGGATCGTGTTCGTCCGTTCCTGGACGTTGAAGAGCCAAGCCTTCGGATCCACGATGCGGAACTGGATGATCCACTCGACGTCGACGATATTGAGGTCGCCCGTGAGCATGGTCGATTCATCGGGGAAGGCTTGGTCCGAATAAACGGTCTCCACGCCGCTCCGGAGGGTGCGGAAACCGAATTGCTCGGTCTGTACCACCTTGGTCTTTACGTGGTACGCCTTGTCGATGCCGAAGGGCAGCTTGTAATGCATGCCCGGTCCCGTAGTGGCGATATACCGCCCGAACCGGGTGACGACTGCTTCCTCGGTCTGGTCTACGATGTAGAAACTCGTACCGAACAGGGCCAATACCACAATAGCGGCGATGACGATGACCACGGTCGTCGGTCTCAGCCATCCCGGCAAATTCGGAGGATTCGCGTTACGCACCATCCGAACCTCCTCACGCGAGGCTTGCGCGACAGATTCGCGCATATTTTATAAGGTACCTACGGGGACGGGCGGGGTCAAGGCGCGTCCGCGGTCCGGCTCCCTTTGCCGAAGGGCGCCCTCCGTGCTATGTTCGCCTACGAGCATAATCCATGAATAATAAATTCGATACGCGCGCCGCGCCCCCGAATCGGGTCGTCTCCTACCTGCGTTTCCTGCTCAACCTCGCCGTGGCCGTCGCGATGATCGTCGGCGGCCATCGCCCTTTTCGTCGGCGCTACCCTCGTGCTCGTGGAGATACTGGCGCGCTCGGGATCTCGAGCGGCAGAGGC
>JAEWSV010000562.1 GCA_023398155.1 Spirochaetota bacterium | reverse complement strand
GTCTTTTTCTTGTCGATCGTCGCCTCCATCGCCGGAGCGGGTACTCCTCCGGCGGTTTCGCTTTCCCTGCTTTCCATCCTGTTCGTTCCCCTAGGCGCTCCCTACTCGACGATGGCGGTTTTCCTGTTGGCCATCATCCCGGTCATCGATCCCGTCCTGACGATGGCGAACGTCCAAACCAACTGCCTACTGACGATCCTGCTCGGCGGTAAAAGCGGAAACAAATGAAAATACGCGTCGGGATCTTGTCGGGCGGCATCTCCCGCGAACGGTATCTCTCCCTGCGTTCAGGCCTGCATGTCCTTTCGGCGCTGAAGCGGAACGACGGAATTGAGCCGTATCTCATCGACTGGGAAGGGCGGGGCCGATGGACGCTTCACGACGGGGAAAAGCGGCAGCTCGCGAGCGCAAGCGACCTCTTCGGCATCCTCCGCGCGAAGGAGTTGGATTGCCTTTTCGACGCGTTCTCGGGTACGGAGGAGATCGACGGGCATATCGCCGCCTTGATAGACTTGATCGGTATCCCCTGCGTCGGCAACGGCTTCTACGCGAGTTTTACCGGCATGGATAAGCAAATCACCAAACTGTTCTGCGCTGATCTTGGGTTGCCGGTCATCCCCGGCGCGATGTTGCGGCTCGGCGACGAGGCCGCGTGGGATGCTCTCGTCGGCTCGGTCGGCTTCCCCTTGATATTGAAGCCGAACGATTCGGGTTCGAGCTGCGGCGTCAGCCTGGTGAAAAGCCCCGATGCCCTGCGCCGTATCCTGTCCCAAACGCCGGAACTCGATTTCCCTCTGCTCGCCGAAAAATACGTGAAGGGGCGGGAATTCTGCGCCGCGGTGTACTTTTCTCCCCGCGACCGAGGACTCCGCTGCGCTCCGATCGTGGAGGTGCTGTACCCCGGCGAGATCTTCGACGCGGAGTGTAAGGAGGCCGGTACCTACCGGACGGTGCCCGCCGAAATCTCCGATGAGGCGCGGAGCCGGATGAACGGTATGGCCCGACGCCTCCACGCAGCGATACGAGCGGATTTCTTTACCCGCACCGATTTCATCGTCGACGCCGACGATATCCGGATCCTGGAAATCAACACGCACCCCGGCCTGGGCGAATGCAGCATCTTGCCCGCCCAGTTGGCCGCATCGGGCTTCCGGTTCGAGGAGTATCTCGACGACTTGATCACCTACGTCATGGAGCGGAAGCCCAAGCCGGCTTGATATGGATTCCTACCCCGCCTATAAGCGATTCATCGAGCTCTGCGCCTCCGACGAATCCTCCGCGAGCGGGCTGCCGTTGGAGAGGGACGCGTTCTATGCCCGTACCGGACTCGACGTGGATCCCCGCCTCGCGCTGGATTTCTGGCGATGCGTTCGGGAGGAGCGCGAGTCCGGCAGGACGGACTTCGAGAACGCCGCATACCGCGAGATGATACGTCGGCGGCATTCCATCCGGGATTACGTGAACGAACGGATGTCGCTGGCCCGGATACGGGACCGGCGGTTCAGGGAATGGTCGCTCCGCCAACGGCGGAAGATGCTGTTCATTTCCGGCGAATTCAGGAAGATGGCGGTCAGCGTTTCCATCGCCTTCGAGCTTTCGGACGGATGCACGGTCCAATGTCCCTTCTGCTGTTTCGCCGCGGGCCGTTTCCGCGGATATTTCCCGTATTCTGACGACAACCGGTCCCTTTGGCGCGGCATCCTCGAACGGAGCAGGGAGATCCTCGGCGACTGCGTTCAATTCGCTCCCTGCTATATGGCCACCGAGCCGCTGGACAATCCCGACTATGAGCGCTTCCTAGCCGACTTCCGCGGACTCGTCGGCGCGTTGCCCCAGACGACGACCGCGCTGGCGACGCGCGACGTAGACCGCGTCCGTACCATCCTCCGATCATATTCGGTCGATGATTTAGAATGCGCGGCGCTGCGATTCTCTGTAATCTCCCGACGGCAGCTCGCTCGGCTGTTCGCGGCGTTCACTCCCGAGGAACTCGAACACGTCGACCTCGTCCTGAATAACCGGGAGTCTTTCTATCGGTACAGCGATTCTGGACGCGCCCGCGCCATGCCGGAAACCGACCGCGAGGCCAAGAACCTGAAAGGCTTCACGTCGGCCTGCGTCTCGGGGTTCGTCGTCAATATGGTGAACCGGACGATATCCTTGGTGTCGCCCGAGCCGGCCTGCGAGGCCTACCCGCTCGGGTACGATCTCTTCGGAACCGAGGAGTTCACGGGCGTCGAGTCGTACGCCGTCGCCATGGAAAACCTCATCCGGAAATGGATTCCGCGGTCTTTGCCGCGCGACATGAGGCTGCGCCTAAACCGGAGGATCCGCTGGGAGCGTTCCGACGACTATCTCAAGATCATCGGAGACGGCAAGTCCCGGCTCTTCTCTTGTCCTCCCGAGACGTTCGGATGCCTGGCGGCGATGGAAGAGTCGGGCCCCGCCTACGATGAGTACGTCGCGGCCGCTGGTTTGAGCGCCGAGGCGGACGCGAGCCTCCACGCCAAACTCGATCTCCTCTTTTCCTTGGGATATATCCAGGAGCATCCCGCGTCCTCGGAGTAACCCCGCGGTCCGACCGGCCGCGGATCGCGTGCGGCGGTCGTGGCCTTGGGCCGCGGTACAGTCGGCTAGATATCGCTCGCGTGCTTCAGGAGATGATTCTCGGCCTCGACGTTCCAGAGCCCGCCGCTTTTCGCGCAAATCCGCGCGAGCTCGGCGTAAAACGGGTCGGTTTTGCCTCGCTCGGCGAAGTCGGAGATCGCCACCAGGTCCAGCTTCTTGTGGGTATAGATGAGCTTCTTGCCGCCGGGAATCTTATCCAGGTTTATCACCGTATCCCCCACAGCGTTGAGGCCGCCTACGTGCGTGATCATGAATACCGGGTTGAGCGTTCCCGCCGCCATCATTTCGAGCGACTCGATCATGTCGTCCGTGTTGCCGCCCGAGGTGCCGACGATGTGGTGCGCCTCGTAGTGCACGTTGTAGAAGTTAAACATCGCGGAGAAGGCGGTGTCCGTGGGACCGGCGAAGAAGTTGAGGCAGCCGTCGTGTCCCAAGAGTTTGTCGCCGAGTTCCACTACGGGCTTCACCGGCGCGAAGACGAAAACGTCGTCGTAGAGCTTCCCGCCGTTGATCGCCTTGAGGTGCTCCACGGGGTCGGCGACGTCTTTCGTATTGACGTAGATGAGCCTGACGCCGTGCTTTCTTGCCTCGGCTACGGAGAGGAGCGATTCGGCTCGGGCGAGCCGCGCGTCGTCGATATCGGTGACCACGAGCGTGCCGGGTTTCCTCGGCGCGTGGATGGCGTAGTCGATGGCGCCGAGGCCCATGGGGCCGACGCCTGCGAGCAGGGCCATCGACCCGCCCTCTACGATGCCCATATCGTGGACGTAGGAGCCGCCTTTCGTATGGTACTGGGCGTGGAAGGCCCCGACGATGCAGGAGACGGGCTCGGAGAGCGAACCGAGGAAGAAGTTGTCCGCCTTGTATTCCAGAAGGCAGTCCATCTCCATTACTTCTTTCGGGATGATGATGTAGGTCGCGTCGCCGCCGATGTGCTCGTACGAATAGCCGGGCGCCCAGAGGGTTCCCTCGTAGTTGAGGGCCGGCTGTATGGCGAACTTGGAGCCGGCCGTGAACTTCTTGGCCCACTTGGCCCCGACTTTCTCGATATAGCCGCAAAACTCGTGGCCCACGATGATCGGATTTTTCGAGAGGTCGTGCCGTACCCGCTTGTGCTTGGCTCCCTGCATGGCGAGCTTGTGGGTGGACATGCAGATGGAGTCGGACACCACCCGCGCGAGGATCTCGTCGTCCTTTATTTCCGGCAGGTCGAACTCCTCGAGCCGGAGATCGTCGACGCCGTATAACCTGACAGCCTTGGTCTTCATGCTATCTCCTTCGGAAATTCTTCATATACAGAAAATACTATGAACGATCGCGACGGCCCATGGACAATGCGGGGCAATCCGATGGACTTTCTCCGCGCCGCGCCGCGCCGCGCCGCGCCGGCCCATCGATCCCTCACGCGCGCTCGACCCGTTCGAGCCAGGCGGCGCGGTAGGGGGCCAGGGCCGGTATGTGCCGCTTCGGGACCTCCTTGTATTCCACCTCGAAGTCGGCGGCAAGCTCCGCGAGCTTCTTGCCGGTGAGGGCCATCTTGGCGGTCATGGCCGCGCCGAGGGCGGTAGCCTCGGCGATGTCGGTGAGCGATACGCGGCACTCGCGGAGCGCCGCCGAGAGCAGGACGTTGTACGCCTCGTTCTTGCGGAAACCGCCCTCGGTGAAGACTTCGATCCCCACAGCGAGGCCGGCCCGCTCCAGGGCGGTGAGGGTCTGCATCACGAGTGAGATGCGGAGTACCGCGATGCCCCGCTCATAATCGGCGAAGCAGGGCGGTACGCGCCGGCCCGACTCGATTTCGGCGAAGGGGTAGTCCGCGTCGTTCTCCACCACCCGGGGAGCGGAGAGCGGGAATTGGCCCGACCCTGCGGTCAATTCAGGGAGGAGGAAGGCGCTCTTTTCCGCGAGGATCGCGTCGTACAGTTCGCTCCGGTACGGCGGTAGGTCGGTCCGGCCGTGGAGGTTCATAAGCGCCTTCGACCAGGTCTCGAACTCTTGTCCGCCGAGGAAGATGGCGGTCTTCACGGGGGTGCGGAAGGCTGACTGGTTGAAGAAGACCACCGCGCCGAGTTCCTCCGCCGAGAAGCCGTATGAGCGGACCGGGTTCATGATCACGCACCAGGTGCCGGTGGAGTTGAGGATGAAGCCCGTCTCGCCCTTCTTGGCGAAGTGCGGGAGGAGGGAGGAGTTGGAGTCATGGATGCCCATGACCACCGCCGTGTCGGCCGGGAGCCCGGTGCGCGCGGCCACGTCGCCCGTGATCCGGCCCAGGACGTCCCAAGAGTTCTTGAGCTCGGCGGGCATGAGGTCGACGATGCCGAGCTTCTCGGCCACGCTCGACCAGCGGCCGTCAATCCAGTCCCAGAGGTAACTGTGGCAGCCGACGTAGGTACCCTCCGCCCCTGCCTTCCCCGTGAGGCGGAGGCCCCAGTATTGAGGATAGTTGAGGAGGTGCTTAGTCCGGCCGAAGGCGGCGGGAAAACGTTCCTTGGCGAAGAGGATGCCCTTGGCCGGGTTGATCATGGCCTTGAACGCGGGCGTGCCGGTCCGCGCCTGAAGGTCTTCCTTTTTACCGAAAAGGTCGTAGAAATGAGCGTGGAACGCGTCCCCCGGCTCGTGGGTATAATAGACGCAGGGCACGCAAGGCTTCCCGTCGCTGCCGACGCAGACGAAGCTCGCGCCGTGGGTGGTCACCGCGATCGCCTTGATCGGGTACTTTCGCGCGGCGTCGGCTAGCCGCTCGATGAACCACGCCTCCATGCCCGCGAGGTCGTGCGTCGGGAGGCCTTCCACCATGACGGGCGGAAAATTACGGTACTGCGCGTCCACCTGCACGAGCGCGTCGTCGTAGACCGCGACCTTCTTGTTGGTCATCCCGATATCGATGACGGCGATGGCGTAGTTCACGGGCGTCCTCCATTGCGGGAAGTTGTGGCTTCACCGACCTAGTGCAGCATCACCTGGCCGCCGGTCACGGGGACGGCCTGGCCGGTCTCGTACTCCTGTTCCACGATGTAATAGAGGGCGCGCATCACGTCGGCGCCCGCGCAGCCCCGCTTCATGGGCACCTTGGCCTCGTAGAAGGCCTTCACGTCGGCGACGGTCTTGGCTCCCGGCACTTTTCCGGTGTTGAGGTACTGGACGAAGAGGCCTTTCTCCGGATCGGACCAGAGCGGACCGTAGAAGAAGTTGCCCGGGCAGATCGCGTTGACCTTGATCCCGTACTC
>JAEWSV010000561.1 GCA_023398155.1 Spirochaetota bacterium | reverse complement strand
TGCCGAGGGCGATCGTGCCCATGGCGGCCCAGGTCAGCGGATAGCCCCAAGGGTGTTCCAGCTCCGGCATGTAGCGGAAGTTCATGCCGTAGACGCCGACGATGAAGGTCAGCGGTATGAAGATCGTGGAAATGATGGTGAGGACTTTCATCACCTCGTTCATGCGGTTGGAAACGGAAGAGAGGTTCACCTCCAGTACGCCGGCCATGATTTCCCGGTAGCTTTCCAAGGATTCCGCGGCTTGGATCACGTTGTCGTGGAGGTCCTTGAGGAAGGGGTCGAGTTCTTCGGAGATCAGGACCGAATCTAGGCGGAGCATCGCCGCGATATTTTCCCGGAGCGGCCAGACCGCGCGCCGCATGCGTACTATCTCCTGCTTGACCGCCTGGAGTTCCCGCATGAAAGCCTGTCCCGATTCCTCGGTGGCGCGCATCTCGAAGTCTTCGAGCTCCGTCCCCAGCTTGTCCAAGACGAGGAAGTAGGAGTCCACGACCGAGTCCACGATGCCGTAGGCCAGGTAGTCCGGTCCCATCTTGCGGATGCGGCCGAGGTTCGCGTCTATCCGCTTGCGGATCGGGTCGAAGGAATCGCCGGCCTGCTCTTGGAAGGTGATGACGGTATCGCGGGTCAGGACGATGCTGATCTGCTCGTATTCGGGTCCGCCGACGCCCCAGGCCTCGCTATCGTACGTTTCCTTCCACGTTATCGCCTTGAGGGTGATGAAGAGGTAGTCGTCGAACTCTTCCACCTTCGGCCGATGCTCGGTATTGAGGATGTCCTCTACGGTGAGCGGGTGAACCTTGTACGCCTCGGCGATGCGGGCGATGGCCGTGCCGTCCTTGAGGCCGTTGACGTTGATCCAGTTGATGCCGCCGGGATTACGATAGGTTAGAAGCTCGTCCACCGTCATGGCCGACTTGGTCCAGCACCCGATGGGATCGTAACCTATTACGGAAAGCACCATGTCGGTGGGTTTCCGATCGCCGACGTATACCGGGCTCCCCGGAGGCTGTCCGAGGTCCGGCCGTTCCACGCGCGGTTTGGGCCGGTGCGTCTTGTGCCGCTTCTTCATGATTCAACGATACGCCGGGGCTATCCGTTCAGCAAGGGGAAGAGGCGGGCGAAACGTTGACCCGGACCTGATTCGAACAGGCGACCTGCTGCTTAGGAGGCAGCCGCTCTATCCAGCTGAGCTACCGGGTCGGTCGGCGCGGTATGTACCGTGCCGAACATTTATAGGACAAATAAGCAGATATGTCAATTTAGGGAAAGGCATGCGCCGCGCTTGTGGAAAGGGAGGGCAGAGCCGATACTTATCCCGATGGACGTTCCCCTCCTGCTCGATACACGGACTCTCGCGGTGGTCTTCTGCGGCGGGAGTTTTACGCTTGCCTTGTTCCTGCTCGTCCTCCGCGCGGCCTCGCCGCGGTATAAGGGCCTCTTACGGTGGGCCCTCGGGGACGCTACGATGGGGCTCGGGTTCGCCTTCCTCTTCGGGTCGCGTTACAGCGATCCCTTACTCGGTATCGTTTTGGCGAATTCGCTGATCGTGCTCGGACTCTCCTTCGTGGGAAACGGCACCTGGCGTTTCCTGGAGAAGCCGCATCTGTGGACGCCGGTCGCCTTCTTCCCGCCGCTGCTCATCGCGCCGCTCCTGTTCCATTTTACGGTCACCGCGCCCTCCGCCTTCGCCCGGCTCGCCACGGTATCCCTTTTTATGGCCGCGCAATTCACCGCATCGGCCGGCGTCCTCTTGTTCCGGTTCCCCTATACGCGCAAAGGCGCGGCCCGCTTCACGGCGGGAACCTATCTCGCCCTGGCCCTCTTCTTCTTAATCCGTATCCCGCTTTCCCGGAGGGAGACGCTCGCGTTCGTCGAATCGGACTCCCTGCTGCAGGCGGCCACCGCCTTCATCATGGCCCTCGGCTGCGTCGGTTGGACGTTCGGCCTCATGCTCATGGCCGCGACGCGGTTGGCCGAGGAGGTCTCCGTCCACGAACGGGCCGCGATCCAGCGGGAACACGATCTTCGATTGAAGACCATCATCGATATCCTCCCCCAAAGCATCGTGCTCAAGGACGCGGCGCACCGCTACCTGGCCTGCAACGCCGCTTTCGCCCGAAGCGTGGGAAAGTCGCGGGAAGAGCTCATCGGGACCAGCGACGCGGATCATTTCCCCGAGGACGCGATCCGCACGAAGGCCGCGGAACTCGCCGTCATGAAGACGGGCGAAAGCTGGGAATCCTTCGAGCGGAGGGAAACCGATGGCAAGGAACGCTGGGTGGATACGATCAGGACGCCGGTCCGAGGAGCGGACGGGGAAATCCAAGGCGTGCTCACCGTCTTCCGTGACGTCACCGATCGCGTGCTTTCGGAACGGGCGCTCCAGGAAAGCGAGCGGCGGTACCGGACCCTCTCGGCCGAGTTGGAGCGGCGCGTGGAGCGGCGCACGGCGGAACTCCGCGAGGCCCAGCGCGACATCGACTTGTTCTTCGAGTTGACCCTGGAGTACCTGTGCATCATCGATTTTAATGGGCGATTCCTCAAATTGAGTCCGACCTGGACGAAGCAACTCGGTTGGCGAGCCGAGGAACTCGTCGGCAGGAAGCTGTTCGATCTCGTGCATCCCGACGACCTCGCCGCGACCATGCGGTACGGGCCCGGCTTGCTGAAAGGCGGCAAGGCCGCGAATTACCAGTGCCGCGTCCGAAAGGCCGACGGGGATTGGATCTGGCTGTCCTGGTCGGCGGTCGGCGTTCCCGACCGTTCCCTCGTGATCACGTCGGCGCACGACGTCACCGAGCGCATGGAGACGGAGGTTCGGCTCAACGCCGCGCGCGAGGAAGCCGAGCGGACGAGCCGTGCCAAAAGCCAGTTCATCTCCACGATCAGCCACGAACTCCGGACGCCGCTCAACGCCGTGCTCGGCTACGGCAAGCTCCTGGAAGGCATCGTCGAGGACGAACGCGGCCTCAATTACCTCCGCTCAATCGGCAGCGCGGGACGCGCCCTCCTATCCATCGTCAACGATCTCCTGGACCTGACCAAGGCGGAGTCGGGCCGCATAGAGCTGACGCCCGTACCGGCCGATCCGCGGCATATCCTGGACGAGCTCGCGGAAATCTTCCGCTTCGGCGCCGAGGAGAAAGGGCTGGCCCTGGAGTTCCGCGCCTCGGCCCTCGTGCCGAAGACCGTGCTCCTGGACGGGCCGCGCCTGCGCCAGGTGCTCATCAACCTGGTCGGCAACGCCGTCAAGTTCACCGAGCGGGGGTCGGTCACCGTAATCTTGGACGCGGCGGACGAAGACGCGCGAGCGCAGCGGGACGATCCGCGCGCGACGCGGAAGGCGACGATCAAGATCGAGGTCGCCGATACCGGCATCGGCATAGAGGAAGGGTACCGCGCCCACCTCTTCGAATCCTTCAGCCAGCAAGACGCGGAGATCGCGCGGCAGTACGGCGGGACCGGCCTCGGCCTCGCCATCGCCAAACGGCTCCTGGATCTCATGGGCGGTTCGATACGCTGCGAGGCGGGAGCCGAGCGGGGGACGCGCTTCCTCATCGAGATACCCGGAACGACCGTCGCGGGGACGGCGAGCGAGTACATCACCTTCGTGGGGGCTCCGCTCCCGCGCGGCGCGGCGGCCAAGCGGACCAAAGAGCGCGAGCGGAAGGCTAGTATCCCGGCCGAGCGGCAAGCTCCTCCCAGCGCAGCGTCTTCTTCTCGATGAGGCCGCCGAGCTCCGCGTAGCGGGCCGTCGCCGCGGCGAAGGCTGCCCCGTCCTTGGCGAGTTCGGCCGCCGGGTCGGCGAAGCGACCTTCCAGGTCCGCCTTCTCGGTTTCCAGCGCCTCGATCTCGCCCAGCAAGGAATCCAGTTCCTTCTTTTCCTTGAACGAGAGCTTGATGGCGCGCCGGTCGGCAGCGTCCGCAGCGTTGGCCGAGGCTTGCCGCCGGTCCGTCTCCGCCTTCCTGGCCGCGCGTTCGGCCGCTGCGGAGCGCTCGGCTTCGGCGATCG
>JAEWSV010000515.1 GCA_023398155.1 Spirochaetota bacterium | reverse complement strand
CCGTGGTGCCCATCGGCGGCGGCGACATGCCGGTGGTGATTTCCCTCCTCAACAGCTATTCGGGGTTGGCCGCCTGCGCCGCGGGCTTCATCATCTCCAACACGGTGCTCATCGTTGCCGGAGCCCTGGTGGGCGCGAGCGGAATCATCCTGACCAGCATCATGTGCAAGGCCATGAACCGGAGCCTCGCCAACGTCCTGTTCAGCGGCTTCGGATCGGGAACGGCGGCGACCTCGTCCGCAGGCGTACAGGGCGAGGCCAAGCCGATCAGCGCCGACGATGCCTACTACGTCCTGGAGGCCGCACGAAACGTGCTCTTCGTGCCCGGCTACGGCATGGCCGTCGCCCAGGCCCAGCACGCGGTGCGCGAACTCGCCGGCCAGCTCGTATCCAACGGCGCCGAGGTCCGCTTCGCGATCCACCCGGTCGCGGGCCGTATGCCGGGCCACATGAACGTGCTCCTGGCGGAGGCGAACGTGGACTACGACCAGCTCGTCGAACCCCAGAACGTGAATCCGACCATGGAGACGGTGGACGTCTGCGTGGTGATCGGCGCCAACGACGTCGTGAACCCCGCGGCCCGCGAGGACAAGGGCAGCCCGATCTACGGCATGCCCGTCATAGAAGTGGACCGGGCTCGGACGGTGATCGTGCTCAAGCGCTCCATGCGGAGCGGTTTCGCCGGCATAGAGAATCCGCTCTTCTACAAGGAGAACACGCGGATGCTCTTCGGGGACGCCAAGGAATCCATCACCAAGCTCACGGAACAGTTCAAGAGCTGAGGTTAGTGTCCCGAAGCTTAGGGAAGAAATCAGCTAAAGCGCGTTCCTCAGGCGAACGCGAAGCGAGGAGGACGGGGACCGTCCTCCCGCCGCGCCGCCCCGGCGGCGAGAGGAGCCCGTCTCCGCGTGGCCTAGACTCGATCAATATAGATTAGTAAAATAGTCATCTATTAAGAGTGAGGCTGTTCGTGATCGACATTGCGATTGGAATCAACGATATTTCCCTTTTCTTGCCGAAACAGGGAATCAGGCTGGAGAGCGTCGTCGCCAACAGGAGTCTGGGCCAACCGGACCTAGAGAATCAACTCCGTCGCGCGGTGACGACGACGGGCCAGGCGGCTCTCCGGTTCCCCGAACCTTGGGAGGATACGGCCACCCTGGCGGCCCAGGCCGCGCTTGGCTTGTTCTCCCGTAGTCCGTCTTGCGATGCGCGCAAGGTGCGGTATCTGGCCGTCGGCACGGAGACCACCGTGGATCAATCCAAGCCGGTGGCCGCCTACGTCCAGGGGATGCTGGCCGAGGCGGGGGTGACGCTTCCCGGCGCCATGTCCACGTTCCAGGTGCAGCACGCCTGCGCGGGCGGGACCCTGGCCCTCTTGAGCGCGGGCGCCCTGCTCGCGGTGGGCGGCAATGCGGAGGACACCGCCGTCGTCTGCGGGTCGGACATCGCCCACTACCGGGGCAGCACCACCGCGGAGGTCACGCAGGGCGCGGGCGCCGCGGCGCTCCACGTCGGTTCTTCGCCTCGGCTCATCGAACTGGACCTGGGCGCTGTCGGCTACCATTCGCAGGACGTGGACGATTTCTTCCGGCCGCTCGGGCAGAAGTTCCCGGAGGTGAAGGGCGGCTACTCGATCCAGTGCTACAACAATTCCCTCCAGGCTGCCTTCGCCGACGCCTGCGCCAGACAGGGACGGGACGGCGCTGAGGTCCTCGCGGAGACCGGAGTCATCGCCCTGCACACGCCCTTCCGCAACCTGCCGAACCTGGCGATGACGCGCCTGCTGAAGCACTACCTGGGATTGGACGAGCGGGACAGCGCCGATTTCTTGGAGCGCCGCGGTTTCTACGCAGGCATCGATCCCGTGTCCCTCATCGGCAACGTGTACTCGGGATCGGTCTTCTTCACCCTGGCCTTCGCGCTCGCGGACGCGTTCCGCAAGTCAGGGCCCGGCATCGTCGGAAAGCGGGTCCTCATCGGGTCCTACGGCTCCGGCAGCACCATGGCCGTGATCACCGGCACCATCGCGGCGACCGCCCCGGAAGTGATAGACGGCTGGCAGCTCACGAAGCAGCTGGAAGACGCGCGGGATACGGGATACGAGGCCTACCTCTCGTGGATGGAGCGGGTGTACGAGACCAGTCCCTTCATGCTCAACGGCGACGAGGCGCGGGTCCGCGGCGGATCGTTCTATCTCAAGAAGATACGAGAAGATGGATATCGGGAATACGCCTACAAGAATTGACGCGGGGCAGGCGTCCAGGAAGAAGCGGCACCTCGAGGTCTGCCTGGAAAGGGAGGAGGTGGAGACCGGAGGCCCGCTCTTCGATCAGGTCCGCTTCATCCACGACGCGGCTCCCGAGCTGGATCTGGCGTCCATCGATACCACCGCCGAATTCCTCGGGTACCGCGTCTCCCTGCCGCTTTTCGTTTCCTGCATGACCGGAGGGACGGCGATGGGGGCTCGGGTTAACCGGGAATTGGCCGCGGCCGCCCAGGCCCTCCGCATTCCGCTCGGCCTCGGCTCCATCTCCATCCTGCTTTCGGACGAGGACGCCTTCCCCGATTTCCACGTGAAAAGCCTGGCGAGCGACGTGCCGGTGATAGCGAATATCGGAGCGACGCGGCTGCGGGATACTCCCCCTCGGATCGTGGAGGACCTCCTGGATCGGCTCGAGGTGCAGGCCCTCGCGGTCCACCTCAATCCCGGCCAGGAACTCTTCCAAGACGAGGGCGACCGCGACTTCCGCGGCGTCGTGGACGCGATACGCGCCTTCGCGGAGCGTTCGCCGTATCCCCTGATCGTCAAGGAGACCGGCTTCGGCCTCAGTCCCGCCCTCGTCGGCCGGCTCCTCGACGCCGGGGTGCGCTACGTGGACGTGGCGGGCGCGGGCGGCACCAACTGGGCGATGGTGGAGTCCCTCCGCGGCGAGGCCGCCCACGCTCCCGACATCGGACTCTTCGCGGATTGGGGCATCCCGACGGCCTTGCTCCTCGCGGCGCTGGCGCGGGCCCAGGCGAGCGGCGCGGGACTCGGCGGCGTCCGCCTCCGCGGACGCGTCCTCGCTTCGGGCGGCATCCGGAACGCCGCCCACGTGGCCAAGTCCGTCGCTCTCGGCGCGACGCTCGCGGGTATGGCCCTGCCGATAATTCGCGAGGCGGTCGCGGGCGGCCGCGATGCGGTGGCGGCATCGATCCGGGCCCTGCGGCGGGATCTCGCGGCGATCATGCTCCTCGTGGGAGCGAAGGACCTCGCCTCTCTTTCCGCGACGCCGGTCTGGTTCTCGCCGTCCTTCAACGCGGAGATCGAGAGCTTCCTCGCGGCCGCGGTGCCTGAACTGGGCCGGTCATGAAGGTGCCATTGGGGTGGCGGAAACTTCTCCTCGCGGAACGCCGCGCGTACCTCGCGGAGCGTTACGAGGCCGCGCGGTCCTTCTTCGCGGCCACGGGCGGCGTTGGGGTCGGCGCGGGCTCAAACGGCGCGGGCGGAAACGGCGGGGGCGGCGCGAACGAGGCCGACGCGGTCGCGGACCGCATGATAGAGAACGCGATCGGCTGGTATCCCGTTCCCCTCGGCCTCGTGCCGGGCCTCGTCGTGGACGGGACGGAGTACGCGGTTCCCGTGGCGACCGAGGAGGCTTCGGTGATCGCGGCGGCCTCCTTCGCCTCTCGCGTCATAGCCTCCTCGGGCGGCTTCGTCACGGGTTCGACGCCGCCGGTCATGACCGCGCAGGTTTTCGTGGGCGAAACGGCGGAGGGGAATCTCAAAGCGGCCCTGGAGGCGCGGCGGACGGAGCTCATCGCCGCGGCTTCCGGTCCTCTCGCGTCCATGGCCGAACGCGGCGGCGGCTTCCGGTTCATGGAGATCGCGCCCGTCCCCGGCGCTCCCTTCGTCCGCATCGATATCGGCGTCGACGTCAGGGACGCCATGGGAGCCAATCTCCTCAACTCCTGCGGCGAAGCCGTCGCCGCGGCGGCGGAGAAACTCGTCGGGACGAAGCCGCTCATGGCCGTCGTTTCGAACGGGGCGTCGTTCCGGCGGGCGCGGGCCGAATTCGCGCTACCCTTCGAGGCGCTTTCCCGGGCGGCGGGCACGGACGGCGCCGAAGCCGCCGAACGCATCGCGGCGGCCGGCCTCGTGGCCCGCTGCGACCGGGAACGGGCGATCACCCACAACAAGGGAATCATGAACGGCGTGGCGGGCCTCGCGCTCGCGACGGGCAACGATACGCGCGCGGTGGAAGCCGCGGCGCACGCGTGGGCGTCCCGGGGCGGCTCGTATCAGCCGCTGACGGCGTACGCCGTTGAGGGAACGGTCCTCCGCGGGGAGATCGAGCTTCCCGTGCCCTTCGCCGTCGTGGGCGGCGGGGTAGGGGTGAATCCGGGAAGCTCCTTCGCTTTGGACATCCTCGGAAGGCCCGACGCGCAGCTACTCGGCCGCATCGCGGCTTCGCTCGGTCTGGCCCAGAATTTCGCGGCCCTCCTGGCCCTCACGACCGAAGGGATCCAACGCGGCCACATGCGCCTGCACCGAAGGCGGGAGACATCGAGATGAAGGCGACGGTAGAGGCATCGCCGAGCCTCGCCCTGATCAAGTACTGGGGCAAACAGGACGGGGACCGGAACGTTCCCGCGACTTCGAGCCTCGCCGTCACCCTGGACGGCATGTCGTCCCGGACGACGGTGGAATGCGCGGGGGACGAGGATCATGTCGAAGTGAACGGTATCCTCCAGAGCGCGACCGGCCGGTTCGCGGCAGTTTTCGGCCGCGTCCGCGAAGCCACGGGGTACTCAGGCTGCTTCAGGGTGCGGAGCCGTAACGACTTCGCAACCGCGGCGGGCCTCGCGAGTTCCTCTTCGGGATTCGCGGCCCTGGCGGCCGCCTGCATCCGGGCCACGGGGTCGGAGCTCGGCGACGCGGCCTGCTCGGCCATCGCGCGCGTCGGCTCGGCGTCCGCGGCCCGCTCCGTCTTCGGCGGCTTCACCGTGCTGCGGGAAGGAGAGGAGGCCGCGGAAAAGATCCGCGATGAAAGCCACTGGCCCGAATTGCGGATCGTGGTCTGCACCGTCACGGAAGCGGCCAAGGCCCTTTCCTCGGGTTCGGCCATGGAGCTGACTAAGCGGAGCTCTCCTTTCTTCTCCGCTTGGCTCGAGGATTCCCGCCTTCTGTTCGAGGACGCGCTCGGCGCCCTGGCGGATCGGAACCTGCCGCGGCTCGGCGAGCTCATGCGCCAGAGCTACCTCAGGATGCACGCGACGCTCCTCGGCTCGTCACCGCCGGTCATCTACTTCCAGGGCGATAGCCTCAAGATCATCGCCCTCTGCGCCGAGCTCCGCCGGAAGGGCGTGGAAGCCTGGGAGACCATGGACGCGGGGCCCCAGGTTAAGATCCTCTGCACCGCCGAAAACGCGGACGCAGTCCTGCGAGCCCTCGCCCGGGAGCTTCCGGTCCTCAAGACGACCGTCTGCCGTATCGGGACGGGAATACGCACCGCAACGGAGGAAGTCGTATGATGCGGATCCGGGTTCCGGGGAACATCCTGCTCGCGGGAGAATACGCGGTGCTCGAAGAGGGCGGACTCGGCCTCTGCATGGCGGTGGACGAATACGTGGAGCTCGATGCCGAAGCGGATCCCCCGTTGCCCGGGCCGGGGAATGCGGAGCATGTTTTCGTAGGAATCATGGGAGGAGCTTCCGCCGTGTGGACCGCGGGCCGCGCGTCGGACAATCCGCTCTTTTCGGCGGTCGCCGCCGCGTGCGACCGCATCCTCCGGGAGGCGGGCGGCCCCGCTCCGGACAAGGGAAGCGGCTTGCGCATCACGGTGGATTCCCGGTCCTTCCAGTATCCCGACGGGAGGAAACGCGGCCTCGGTTCCAGCGCCGCGATTTGCGTCGCCGTCGCCGCCCTGTTGCTCCGCGGGCTCAGGGACGATCCCGCGTATCCGGACTTCGTCTTCCGCTCTGCCTTGGAAGGCCATCGCGCGGTCCAGGGCGGGCGGGGGAGCGGCTACGACGTCGCGGCCTCCGTCTTCGGAGGCCTCGGCCTGTTTTCCGGCGGCCGTCATCCCTCCTTCGAGCGGCTCGGCGAGCGCGATCTCCCGGAGATGACCCTGCTCCGTGGTTCGCGCCCCGTCTCCAGCGCGGACGCCGTCCGTTCCTGGGAAGCGTGGAAACAGTGGGACGAGGCGGCTGCGCGGCGCTACCGCGAAGAGTCCGATCTGATCGTGCGCGAACTCGCCGCCGCGGACAGGAGGGAAGACTTCATCGCCGCCTTGCACCGGGCGGCCGACCTCGGAAGGAACATCGGCGCGGCGATCGGCGTGAGCGCGGTGCCGGACGACGAGTGCGCCGAGTGCAGGGACGAAACCACCGGCGTCAAAGCCCTGGGAGCCGGCAACGAACTCGTCTTGGCGTACTCGCTTTATCCCCTGGCCGGCCCTGCCATCCGCCCCGCTGCCGGAGGCTTCGAGTGGCTGGAGGAATAGCGGAGCGGTCGGCCGAACGGCCGATCGTAGATCGGTCGACCGCCGAACGCCCGATCGCGCGGACGGGATACGAGGGGAGGGGCAAGTTGCTCTTCTTCGGGGAGCATGCCGCCGTCTACGGTTTTCCGGCGGTAGGCGTCACCCTGCCCATGGGTATCCGTATCGATCTGGAAGAGGTTCCCGGCCGTTCCGGCCGTAGATTCCGCGGAGTGCCGCCGCGCTATCTGGGTAAATTGGAGGAGCTCGTCGATGCCGCGGGCGCGATACTCCAGGACCCCGGACTATTCGATGGGGTGGACATCTCGCTGGAGTCGGACCTGCCCGCGGGACGCGGGCTCGGCACATCGGCTTCCCTCTGCGTGGCGCTCGTC
>JAEWSV010000480.1 GCA_023398155.1 Spirochaetota bacterium | reverse complement strand
GTATAGAGCGGGGCCTGTCCGAGCGGGGTTATGGGCTCTGGGCGGCCGAGCTCAAGGAAAGCGGCCGCTTCATGGGCTTCATCGGTTTCAATTACACCGACTTCCCCGCGGATTTCACCCCCTGCATCGAGATCGGCTGGAGGTTGGCCGCGGAGTTCTGGGGTAAGGGATACGCCACGGAGGGCGCGGCCGCCTGCCTCGATCTTGGATTCGGGAAGCTCGGTTTCACCGAGGTGTATTCTTTTACCTCAAAATCGAACGCGCGATCCGAAAGCGTCATGAAGAAAATCGGCATGCGTAAAGTGCGGGAATTCAAGCATCCGAAGATCGAGGAGGCGCATCCGCTCTGCGGCCACGTCTTGTATCGAATCGCCGCGGATGAGATATCTCGATGACCGTCCATACTATCGGGCACAGCAATCTGGATATCCATGTCTTCATCGGCCTGCTCAAGGAGAGCGGCATCGATTGCCTCGTGGATATCCGGAGCGTCCCCTTCAGCCGGTTTTGCCCCCAATTCAACAAGGCGCGGATTGAAGCCGTTCTCCGCGAGAACGGGATCGGCTACATCCACGAAGGCGAAAGCCTGGGAGGGCGGATCGCGGACTTGGATTGCTACGTGGAGAAGAAGCTGCCTGAGAAGAAAACGGACTTCGCTAAATCCATAGATTACGAAATCCTCAAGACCAAGCCCTGGTTCGATGCGGGGATCCGGCGCGTCATGGCGACGGCGGCGACGCGGAACATCGCCCTCCTTTGCATGGAAGAGGACCCCGCCAAGTGCCATCGCAGCATCCTGGTCGGCAGGCGGCTCCAGGAACTCGGCGTCGAGCTCGCGCATATCCGCTCAAAGCGCGGCTGAACGCGCTCCGGGCGAACCGTCAGTCCAGGTCGGCCGAAAGGAACTCCGCCGCGGGAAGCAGCTCGTTCCCCTTGTTGAAGTCGAAGAACGCGGCGTTCTCCCAATGGGACCCTTGGCCCCAACGGGTGCGCGCTCGGGACGATACCCAGGCGGGCTCCCAGTAAACGAGTCCGAGCCCGCCGTGCTTTTTCAGCGACCGGGCCAGGTCGATGAGGAAGGCGCGCTGGCCCTCGGGGTTGATCTTGTAGCCGGGAACGGCTTGGTTGAGGATGCTGCGGGCGGTCTCCGGCAGTTGGTCCAGGGTCCAGGGGGCCGCGGTCTCCACGATGAGTACGTCGCGGCCGAACTCTTTCCTGAGGGCGGCGACCTCGGCGCCGCAGCCCTCCGGGTTTAGGGGACTCCACTGAGGATAGTACGAGAGGCCGATGATGTCGAAGCCGGTCAGGCCGTGTTTTACCGCATCACGGAAAAACCAAGCCGCGTTCTGCGGCTGGGCGATGTGGATGGCGGTGCGGATCGGCTTACCCGTAGCCGCCGCTACTTCGCGGGTCGCGCGGAGCCCCGCGTTGAGGAGCGCCGCGTCGCGGTCCCACTCGTTGACCAGCTTTCCTCTCTTGAGAAGGCCGCCGTTCGTCTCGTTGCCGATCTGGACCAGTTCGGGTAGAAGGCCCGCGGCGTCCAAGGCCAGGAGGGTCTCCCGGGTATAGGCGTGGACGGCCTGGACCAACTCCTCGTCGGAGAGCGCTTTCCAGCGCGCGGGGATGGCCTGGGCCTTCGGGTCGGCCCAGGTATCGGAATAGTGGAAGGCGAGGAGGAGGTCCATGTCGAGGCCGCGGGCGCGCGCGAAGGTCCGCTTGACGTCTTCAAGGTCGCTGTACTTCGTCCAGGTCGCGTCGACCCAGATCCTGGCTCGGACGAGGTTCGCGCCCTTGCGGGCGAACAGTTCGAACGGATCCACCAGTTCTCCGTTTTCGCGGTATTCGCCGCCGAAATCCTCGACCTCGTTCACGTAAGAAAGATCGAGGCCGCGGTAGAATTTCGGGCCGTCATCGGCGGCGACGGCCGCCGCCGAAAGGAAAGCGCAAATGAACGCGGCGATGAAGGTGCAGGCAAAGCTCTTCATGGCACGATTGTCTCATCGAGCGGGCTGTTTGTCCATCAGAACGTGTCGCATACGCGCGTTGATATATTGGATCACGCGTCGCCAATAGACGCGGCGGCTTAGGTGGTGCGCTCCGACATCGGCCGTCCGGAGGTTCCCGATCGCACCGCCATGATTTCCGCCATGACGCTCACCGCGATCTCGGCCGGCGTCTCGGCGCCCAGGTCTAGGCCGATGGGGGCGCGCACGGCGGCGAGGCGAAGCGCGTCCGTTCCCGCGGCCGCGAGATGGTCGCGGACTATGCCAACCTTTCGTTTGCTGCCGATCATGCCGACGTAGGCCGCGTTCCGTTCCAGGACCGCCCGCAGCGCGCTTTCGTCCGCGTTTTTCGTGAAGATCGCGACGTAGGTAGCGGGATCGATGGGGGCGGCGCGCACCGCCTCTGCGATGTCCGTGCGGACGTAGACTTCCGCGGCTTCGCTCATCGTGTCGGCGGTCTCCCGCTCGTCGCGGTCGTCCACCACGGCGATGCGCCAGCCGAGGCCTGCGGCGAGGCGGGCGACCGCCTTGCCGACGTGGCCCGCGCCGACGAGCAGGAGGCGCGGCTTGGCGACGGAAACCTCAATGAAGACCGAGAGGGCGCCGCCGCAGTACATGGGCGTCCCGCCCGGAGCGCCCGCGTCCAAGTCGTACTTCACCAGGCGGTCCGCGCCGGCCTCTATCGCGGCCAGGGCTTCTTTGAGGACCGCTTCCTCCACGGGCCCGCCGCCGATGGTGCCCATGGTCGACCCGTCCTCCCGGACCAGCATCTTGGCCGAATGGCGCGGAGTAGAGCCCTTCGACTCGACTATCGTGGCGACGGCGAAGGGCCGGTTCGCACCGCGCAGGCGGAGGATTTCCGCGTAGAGATCGAAACCTTCTTCCATCGCGCTTCTCCTATTTCCCGAAGGGGCAGACTGGATAGCGGCACTCGTCGCAGCCAAGGCAAAGGCCGCCGTGCGCCATCGAGCGGAGCATGGCCCTATCGATCTTGATGCCGGCGAAGGCACGGGGGAGCAAGAGGTCGAGCATGGTGACCTTGTTGAACATACCGCAGGCTGGTACGCCGAAGACGGGCGTCGTGCCGGCATAGGCGGTCATGAACATGGCGCCGGGGAGCACGGAGGAACCGTAGGAGACGACTTCGGTCGTGACCGATGAGATGGCCGTCGGCGTCACGTCGTCCGAATCCACCGACATGCCGCCTGAGACGAGGACGAGGTCGACGCCGGCTTCCATGTGGGCGCGGATAGCGCCCTCGATCGCGGCGGTCTCGTCGGTAGCGATGGCGATACCTGCGACCGAACCGCCGAGGGCCGCGACCTTGGCCGTAAGGATAGGACCGAACGCGTCTTTGATGCGGCCGGTCGCGACCTCCCGGCCGGTGACCACTATCCCGACCGTGAGGGGCGCGAGGGGGCGCACTCCGACGACGGGGCCGAGCCGCGCGCAGGCGGCTTCCACGGAGGCCACCGTATCCTCGGCTACCACGAGGGGGACGACCTTGGCGCCCGCCACGGTCCGGTCCTTGGCGACGAGTGTGTAGGAATGGAGGGTAGAGAAGACTACCGATTCGATGCCGGCGACCTCATCCAGGGCCGCGAGGTCAACGACGAGGAGGCCGTCCGCTGCGGCCTTCAGGTTCACCTTCCCCTCCGAGGGGGCGGTCCGATAAATGCCGGGCCCCATCGCGGCCGCGGCGATGCGCTGGGCGGCTTCGTCCTCGTGGACGCCGGAATGATCCAGATCGACGATGAAGACGGAGAATTTGCCCATGTCCTTGAGGACCTCGATGTCCTCGGCGCGGACGATGTGGCCCTTCTTGAAGGCGGCTCCCTTGAAGCCGGGACCTTCCGAGCCGTCCGCGCTTTTCGCGGACGGCGGCAGGATCCGCGTGAGGTCGTGGGTGAGCACCTTATCGACGGCCTCCTCCACCGGAACCTGCCGCATCAATAGACTCCGGAAATGGCGGCGACGGGGCAGCGCGACTGGCAAAGTCCACAGCCGAAGCACTCCTCCGTCTTCACTTCCGGATAGCCGTCCGACCGGTTCTCTATGGCGAAGTAGGGACAGATCTTCTCGCAGAGGCCGCACTTGGTGCAGCGTTCAAGTTCGAAGGCGGGAGGCCGCCCTTCCATGCGCACTTGGACGGGCGCGAGTCGCGCGGCGCGCGCATCGGCAACGGAGGCGAAGCCCGACCGGGCGAGGGCCGCGGGAAGATCGGCGAGGATCCGCGCGTAGAGGTCTTTGCCCTTGAGCATGGCGGCGGAGAGCATCTGGACCGCGTCTGCTCCCGCCAGGAGGAATTCCACGACGTCGTCGGCGGTCGCGACGCCGCCCACGCCGATGACCGCGCAGGCGGGAACGGCGTCCTTGATGCGGCGCACCAGCGCGAGGGCGAGCGGCTTGATCGCGGGTCCTGACATCCAAACCTCGCCCTGGCCGTTGCCGACGAGGACGCGGCGGGACGCCGCGTCGAGTTTGACCGTGGGGCCGAGGGAATTGATGGCCACTATGCCGGCGGCCCCGGCCTCCATAGCCATGCGCGCGAATTCCACCGGATCGGGAATGTGCGGACTCATCTTGAGGAAGACGGGCTTTCCCGTCGCCGCGACTATGGTCCGCACCGTCGCGGCGATGTTGGAAAGGTCCTTGCCGACGTAGTGGGTGGATATCTCGAAGGCGTCGGCGAAGGGATCGAGGCGCGGGATGAGGACGGCCATGTCCTCGGCCGTATAGCCCGCGCTCACGAAGAGCGGAGCCCTGGAGCCGGCGCGGACCGCCGGCAGGAATTCCTCGACCCAACGGTCCGGACCGTGCTCCGACCAGAGTTCGGCGTTCATGATGAAGTCTCGGCCGCCGTAGATGCACGGGCGCGACACGACGGCCGGCTTCGTGGAGATGGTTTTGGTCACGAGGGCGCCCACGCCGAAGCGGGCCATCGCGAGCAGTTTGCGGTCATCCCCGACGAGGGGGCCGGAGGCGGGCATCAACGGATTGGCGAGGGTCATCCCCGCGACTACGGTGCTCAAGTCCATAATTCGATGATACAACCGGCGGCCGGATTACGCTATACTGAGCCGCAAATGGCAGACGACGCAGTCCTGACCGCGGCCGAAGTAGCCCGGATACTCCGGATCGCCAAGAACACCGTGTACAAGCTCGTGGAACGCGGCGAGCTGCGCGCCTACCGCGTGGGCGCTAAGTTTCGTTTCGATCGGGCCGACGTAGACGTCTACCG
>JAEWSV010000477.1 GCA_023398155.1 Spirochaetota bacterium | reverse complement strand
GCCATATCCTGACCAAGAAGTCCAGCAAGCGCAAGCGCGGGCTCCGTCATGCCGGCATTCTTTCCGACGATAACGTGCCGGTCATCAGAAAAAAGCTTTTACCCTACGGTTAAGGAAGGAATCTCATGTCGAGAGCAGTAGACGGTACCCGGAGAAAGGATCACCGTAAGAAGATCCTCAAGTTGGCGAAGGGCTATTGGGGCCGCCGCCATTCCAACTTCAAGGTCGCGAAGGACGCCGTTACGAAGGGTCTCTTCTACGCGTATCGCGACCGCAAGGACCGCAAGGGCGATTTCCGCCGCCTCTGGATCACCCGCATCAACGCCGCGTGCCGCGAAGAAGGACTCTCCTACTCCCGGCTCGTGGCGGGCCTCGTGAAGGCAGGCGTGATGATCGACCGCAAGGCGCTCGCGAACCTCGCCATCGAGGACAAGGCCGCGTTCCAGGCGGTCGTGGCCAAGGCGAAAGCCTCCCTCGGAGCGTAAGCGATGGTGAGCCTCGAGCAAGTCAAGCTCCTCGAAACGAAAGTCGCCAAGGCGATCGATTTCGTCAAAAGCCTTTCCGAGGAAAACGCCGCCCTGCGCGGTAAACTGGACGGCTACCGCCGCCGGATAGACGAGCTCGAGGTTCTCGTCAAGGCCTTCAAGGAAGACCAGGGCCGAATCGAAGCGGGCATCATGTCCGCCCTGGAGCGGCTCAACCAATTCGAAGACGCAGTGGAACGCGGCCTGTCCTCGGGGACACCCGCAGCCGGCTTTTCGGAAAAATCCACGGCCGCGGTCGATGTACGGCCCGCAGCCGAGGATATTCCTTCTCGAGCGGAAGCGAACCTCTCTCAAAGCCCCGCAGACTCCGACGAGGCCATTCTCGCCGAACTGGAAGCTGAAGAAGCCGCGGCCCGTGAGAAGGCGGCCCGGTCAGCCGATGCGGTTCCGGAGACTCTCCCGGAGACGCTCTCCGTTGCGGCCGCAGAGCCTTTAGGTGCGGAGCCCCCCGTTTCCGGCGCGGAAGAAGCATCGCATAACGAGGGCGCGGAGCTCGACATCTTCTAGGAGGCGGCTCCTATGGCGAAGGGTGGACTCCGCATCGATCTGCTCGGCGCCTCTTTTTCAATAGCCGCCGACGAAGATCCCGCCTACTTACAGGCCCTCCTTACCCGCTACCGCCGCGTGATCGACGACGCGCGGTCAGAGACGGGCCTCACCGATCCCGTCAAGCTAGCTATCATCGCTGGTATCGTGCTCTGCGATGAGGCCGAGAAAGCCAAGCGCGGCGCCTCTCCTGACGACGCCGAAGCCGAACGGATCGCGCGCGACCTCATTGCCCGCATCGACGAAGCGCTCGGTTCTTGACCATCCCCGCAGACTTGCCCCGATCGCGTCCCTCATTATAGATTCTTCCTATGCAGAACCTCCTCCGTCTGGACAACACGGTTAAGCATTATGAGTGGGGATCCCCGGAATGGATTCCCGCCCTTTGCGGCTTTCCGAACCCCGCGAGAGAACCCTGGGCCGAACTCTGGATGGGAGCCCACTCCGCTTCCCCATCCATGGCCGCGATCGCTGGTGGCAAGCTTTCCCTGGACGAGTACATCGCCCGGAACCCTGAAGCGGCGGTCGGCGCGCGGGTCGCTCGCGTCTTCGGGGGCCTCCCCTTCCTATTCAAGCTGCTCGCCGCGGAAAAACCGCTCTCGATCCAGGCTCACCCCAGCCTGGAACAGGCGCGGGAGGGTTGGGCTCGGGAAAACGCCGCGCGCATCCCCCTGGATGCTCCGCACCGCAACTACAAGGACGCGAACCATAAGCCCGAGATCCTCTGCGCGCTCTCTCCGTTTCGGGCGATGTGCGGTTTCCGCGAACGCGATGAGATCCGGCGCCTCTTGGACACGCTCGACCTCGGCGGCTTAGCGGTGGCCCGTCGCGCGCTTGAAGCAGAAGATGAAGCAAGGTCGCTCAGGTCCTTCCAGGAAGCCCTTTTCGCCCTGAGCGGCGAGGCGCGACAGGAACTCGGCCGCCAAGTCGCCGACAGAGCGGCTTCTCTCGCCCGTGGGGCCGTCGGAAGCGCCGATAACGATTCAACGGTTTGGGAACTCGTACGCGCCTTCGCGGCAGCTTATCCGCGCGATCCCGCCGTCGTCTCGCCTCTTTACCTCAACGTCCTCGAACTCGAGCCGGGGGAGGCGATCTATCTCCCCGCCGGCATACTCCACGCGTACGTGCGCGGTTTCGGCGTTGAACTCATGGCGAACTCGGACAACGTCCTTCGTGGCGGACTTACGAGCAAGCACGTGGATCTGGACGAATTGAACCGGATCTTGCGCTTCGCGCCGTTCAAGCCGGACATCCTCCGGCCCGCGAGCGAAGAAGGCGGCCTCCTACGTTACCGTACGCCTTGCGCCGAGTTCTCGCTCGCTCGGGCGAACGCCTCGGAAGGAGTGGCGGACTTACGGGCGGGAGAACCGCGCATCGTCATAATCACCGAGGGAGCGGCGACGCTGAGCGACGGCCGAGAGCGCCTTCCGCTCGCGGCAGGACAGAGCGCCTTCATCGCCGCCAGAGCGCGCGGTCCGCGCCTTGAAGGCGACTTCACGGCCTTCATGGCCAGCGTCGGTTGGCCGGCGGGGAACGAAGCGCGATGACAATATTCGTGGATGCCGACTCCTGTCCCCGGCCCGTGCGCGATGCCGTCGTCAGGGCGGCGCTCAGGACAAATACTCCCGCCGTATTCGCCGCCAATAGGCCCATTCCGGGTCTCGCGATCGCGGGTGTCCGCCAAGAACTCTGCCCGCCGGGTGAGAATTCCGCCGACGACCGGATCGTCGAACTCGCGCGGCCGGGAGACCTCGCGGTGACGCGGGACATCCCGCTCGCCGCGCGGCTCGTAGAGGCGGGCGTCGCGGTCGTGGACGACCGAGGTACGGCGTACTCGCGGGAAAACATCCGCGAGCGGCTGTCCGTCCGCGATTTCATGGTCGGCTTGGCTCAAGACGGCCTCACGCCGGTCCGGACGGCGAGCTACGGCAAACGGGAACTCAAAGCCTTCGCGGACGGCTTCGACCGGGAACTGACCCGCCTCCTCCGTTCGGCCCGCGGGACGCCTACTCGCCCTGCTCCGGATAGAGCTCCCTGATCTGCTTGATATTCGGTAAGATCTCGAAGAAGATATCGACGAGTTCCGGATCGAATTTCGAACCCGCTAGTTTCTTTATCTCGTCGAAGACGTCCTGCTCGCTCCAGGCCTGTTTGTAGACGCGTTTGCACGAGAGCGCGTCGAAGACGTCGGCGACCGCCACGATGCGGCCTCCCAAGGGAATCTCTTCCCCCACCCGCCCAACGGCAGTGCCGTCGTCTTTCGTCTTGAGCGCTATCCCGTTCAT
>JAEWSV010000468.1 GCA_023398155.1 Spirochaetota bacterium | reverse complement strand
GACGAGCTCGCCGCCGACGGCGGCGCCGCCTCCGACGGCGCCGCCGATAGCGCCAGCGCCGCCCGCCGCCTGTACGGAGGGCGCGATCTCTATCGATCCGTCAGAGGGAACCTCATCGCCGAAGCCGAAGCCTTCCTGGGCGCCGACGCCGCCTACGGCGAAAGCGGCGAAAAAGAGGACGAGCGCCGCGCGGCGGGGCGCGGCGGAGCGCCGAGGCCTATGAGCGCTCATCATGGCCTCCCGGTTTCGAGGAAGCGGGTCGTGAACACGCTCTCGGGAATCTTGTCGTCGTACTTGATGATCTCCACGGAGATGGTGGTGGACGTCTTGGCCTGGACGGTGGATACCTTGGTTCGTTTCGGAGTGAGCCTGCCCTGGACGTTCTCGACCTCCCCGATCTCCAGCACCTTCACGAGGGCGCCCTTCTTGTCGTACATCTCGATCCTCTTTCCGATGGAGCTGGCTTTCTCGATCCAGGACACCATCTTTCCATACTGGTAATCCGGATCTTTGGGCTTCGATTCGATCACCCAGCAGGCCGCTCCCCCCAGGCTATCTTCGCGGAGGAGGACGTGGACGTCCTCGTCCGCGTCGCGGTCGGCCGAAGATACGTCGTCGTAGGACAGGTCCGTGCCCATGAAGCTGCCGGACCCCTCGCTCCCCGCGATGCGGCGCACCTTGCCGAGCGAAGGGAGGAAGATCCAGCGGTCGTCCGCTTTTCCCGCGTTCTCCACGGTGAGGAAGCGGGTGCCCGCGACGCTCGCCGGCTTCTGGAAGACGATCATGGTCTTGTCGCCGCCTTTTCCCTTGCTCGAGTATTGGTCCACGAGGCGTTCGGTGGTGGAGCCGTCCTTATCCTGGATGACCATGCGCGACCGGGTGGAGACGGTGTCCGCCTTAATGCGGTCCCGGGAGGCCCGGACTATCTCATCGGCGGTCTGGCCGAAAGCCGGCGCGAGGGTCAGGGCGATCATGACGACCGCCGACGCGATTCTCTTCATTTCGATTCCTCCATGGGTATCCCGTTCTTTTCGAAGGGGAGCTTTCGCTTGATGAACGCGGGCCGCAGGTATTCGAGCAGCACCGGTAAGACCGTGAGGCTCACCACGGCGCTCGTGGCCATGGTGAGGGCGATGAGGGCGCCAAGGTACGCGAGCATGTTGAACCGCGAGAGGGTGAGCACGGCGAACCCGGCGCCGACCGCTGCGGCGTTGAAGATGATGGCCTTGCCCGACGTCTCGAACGTGCGCCGGAGCAGGGCCGCGCCGCTTAAGCCCGCGAGGCTCTCGTGGTGGTAGGCCGCCATGTAATGGATGGTGTAGTCGATGCCGACGCCGACCGCGATGGAAGCCACCATGGCGGTGCCGATGTTGAGCTTGATACCCGTCGCGCCCATCACTCCGAAGTTGATGAGGATGGTGATCGCGAGGGGGATGAGGCCGATGAGTCCGGCCATGGCCGATCGGTAGTAGACGGCCAGGATGAGGAACACGAGGACGAGGGAACTGGCCACCGAAGTGAGCTGGGACTGGACGACGAGCCGGTTGAGCGATTCTTCCACGAGGGCGACGCCGCCGATCTCCACGCTCACGTTCTCGGGGAAGCGGTCCGCCGCGTACTCCCGGATGGAATCGATGACGCGGTTCGTATCCCGCTGGCCCACGGTCCTGAGCTGGAGGCTCATCCGGATGGAGGTCGGCTCCAGGGGGTCGTCGGCGAAGGAATCGATGTCCCCCGACAGGAGCACGAGGTAGTTCGAGACGAGGCCGCGCAATTCCTCGGCGTTCCGCTTGCCGTACCGCGCGGGATCGGCGGGGACCTCGTAGTAGGAGGCTCCGCGGAAGTTGACCTTCCGAGCGAGCTCTCCGACGAGTTCCTCGGCGCTCAGGTCGCGGCCTCCGGCGGCGACCGCGTCGGAGAGCATGGCGAGCATCTCGCCCTTGGTGAGGCGTTCCTCGGCGTCGCGCTTCCCCGGTTCCGCGTCCGCTTCGGCCGGTTCCCTTCCCGTGCCCGTTGCGGCCGCCGGCTCCTCGGAGGCGAAGCCGAAGCCCAAACCGAAGGAGGCCGCGCCCGCGTCGCTTTCGGCGGCGCCCGAGTCCGCTTCTCCGAAGCCGAAGGCACCCTCCGCTTCGCCCGCGGCGTTCGCCGCGGCCCCTTCCTGCCTCGCGAGGCCTTCGGGGCTCTCGTCGGCGTTGAACACCTGGTTGATCCGCTTCACGAGGTCGGTGAACGCCATCGTCTTCCCGACGTCGCGCACGTTCTTCGCCAGGTAGTCCGAGAGCCCGTCCATGGCCGACAGCACGTCGGGATGGAGCACGTCGCCCGGCTTTTCCCCGCGCACGACGAGGCTCAGGGTCTTGGAGCCCCCGAAATGGGCGCGGATGAATTCGTCCGATTGCACCACCGCGGTGTCGCTCTTGAAGTATTCCACCATAACGTTGTCGATCACGAGGCGCGTGACGCCGAGGACGGATAGGGCCGCCGCTACGAGGGAAACGGCGACCACGGACCGCTTCTTCCGCGCCACCGCGCCGAACGCGTCGGCGATGGCCATGCTCAAGGGGTCGGCGGTTCCTTCCCGCGCCGAGACCGATCCGTCCGCGGCCCGTTTGGCCCGCGGGCCGCGGATGATGAAGAGGGCGGGGATCAGGGTGAGGGAGACCGCGAAGGCTATGATGACGCCGAAGCTGGAGAAGACGCCGAACTCGAAGATGGGTACGACGGTCGTGAAGCAGAGCGAGCCGAAGCCCGCGAACGTCGTGAGCGCCGCCAGGAGCACCGGCCTTCCGATCTTGCGGAGGACCGCGTAGATGAGCCTGCGATGGGCTTCGTCGTCCAGGTCGCGCCCCGCGATCTCGTCGTAGTAGTGGCTCACCACGTGGATGCCGTAGGCGCTGCCGACCGCGACGAGGATGACCGGGAGGACCGTGGAGATGATGGAGAGCTTCACGCCGAGGAGGGCCATCGCGCCGATCGCCCAGATCGCCGAGATCGCCACGGTGAGGAGGGGGAGGACGATGCCGCCTATTTTCCGGAAGGAGAGGAAGAGGACGAGGAGGACCACGACGGACACGAGGGGAATGAGCACGCGGAGGTCGGCAGCCGTCGCCTCGTTGACGACCGCGCTGAAGACCGGCATGCCGGTGACGTATACCCGCGTATCCTCGAAGCCCGCCGCTTCGGCCAAATCCTTCACCTTGAGGTAGGCTTCCACCGATTCGCGCGATCCCGCGTTCTCGGCGTTCAGGTCCAGGCTCACGAGGACCTGCGTGGACTTGAAGTCGTCGGAGACGAGGCCCCGGCGGTAGAGAACCCAGGCCAGGAGCCGGTCGCGCACGAGAGCGATCTCTTCGGCAGTTCCCGTAAATTCTTCGGCGACGAGGGGCTCCACGGTTATGCCGTCGGCCGAGCCGCCGATGAAGTCCGTGGTTATGATCGAGGTCACCGAGTCCACCGCGGGCAATTCCTCCACCCGCTTCCCGTAGTCGCGGAGCTTCGTGAGGAAGTCCGCGTCGAGCACGGTGGCGTACCGGCGCTCCAGGCCGACCATGATGAAGATCTGGCTGCCGAAGACGTCGTCGATGCGCTTGGAGGTGAGGCGCGCTTCGTCTTTTTCCGGCACGAACCGGAAGTTGTTGTTGTCCAGCTCCGCCCGCGGCAGCTGGAAGGCGAAGAAGACGGTGATCGCGCCGATGACGGCTAAGATCAACCATGGGCGCTTGAAGAATCGTTCCATATTCATTCCTTTCCCGGGAGGGTGAGCGATTTCCGGTCGGTACCCATCGCGGCCACGCCGCGGAGGAGGAGTTCGAAGGTGCTCCGCATCTCTTCCTGGATGAGGCGGACGTCGCGGGCCTCGCGGGGAAGGCGGGCGACGTTGTCGATGATGGAGAGGGCGATCGTCATGGCGATGCGGGCGACTCGGTCGGGATCGATGTCCCCGTCCATCGTTCCGTCCTTGACCCCGCGTTCGAAGACCTTCGCGATGAGGCCGCGCAGTTTCTTCTCGGTCGGCGCGCTCGCGCTTTCGGATTCCGTCAAGAGGTAGGGTTCGACGAACCGCTTGATGCCGGTGAGCACGAAGATGTCGGGCGATTCGCCGAAGAAGGCCAGGTAGCTCCCCCACATTTTCCGGAGGGCCTGGAATCCGGAGTCGGACGGCGAAAGACGCTCCTCCACGAAGGAGACGAAGGCGTCGGCCGCGTCGGAGAGGATCTCGGCGAGTATGGCTTCCTTACTCTGGAAGTAGAGGTAGAGAGTGGCTTTGGAGAGTTCGGCCGCGTCGGCGATGTCCTGCATGCTGAGCGCCGGTATGCCCCGCTCCAGGATGAGCTCCTTGGCGCGCTCCAATATGAGCGCCCTGCGCTCCTCCTTTTCCCGCGATTTTCGTTCGGCGATACCCATGGTTATAAACTAACCGTCGGTCATACCTTTTTCAAGCGCCGAACGCGATTTGCTTGACTCTCCCCTAAGGGGAGGGTGGAGCATGGGGGAGGAGGTCATCATGAGGAGGAAAACCATGGCCATCGTCATCATCGCTACGCTTACGATCGTCGCGCTCGCCGCCTCGGCGTTCCTGTTCCTGGGGTCGTTCGGCAAGGCCCTCTACGAACCGCGCTCCCTCGCCCGGGAAGCCGCCGAAGGACGGGTCGGCTTGGACCCCGCGGGCGGCATCGTCTACGGCGCGACCCGGCCGGACGGTACGCGGGAGTTCACCCTGGAGGCCGAAAGCGGCATCACGCTCACGGGATTCGAGCGCGGCTCGGGCAGCCCCGTGATCGTGATCCACGGAGGTCCCGGCTTCCCGCCCGCCCATCCGTGGGCGGGGCCGGCCGCCTTCGAGGCGACGCGCCGCTTCGTGTACGCTCACCAACGCGGTTCGGGCGGCTCGACGCGCCCAATCTACCGGTTCCCGACCAAGAATTTCCCCGCGAACGTCGCGGAGCTCGACCGGAAGCTCGGCCTGGCCACGCAAGTCGGGGACGTCGAGCGCCTCAGGCGGGCCCTCGGCGTGGAGAAGGTCGACGTCCTCGGCCATTCGTTCGGCGGCCTCATCGCCTGCCTGTACGCGATCGAATTCCCCGATCGGGTCGCGAGCCTCGCCCTCGTGGCTCCCGCGCCCATGATCGTATTCCCGCCGGCCTCGGGAGGGCTCTACGCGGAGATCCGCGGTTCCTTGCCCGCGGAAGACCTCGCGGCGTACGACGCGTGGCTCGCCGAATTCTTCGATTACGGCAAGCTCTTCTCCCGGTCCGAGGACGAGCTCCGGAAGCTCAACGGCGGCATGACGGCGTTCTACCGGAAGGCCATGGAGGCCCGGGGAGAGACTATGGGCGAGGTCTCAGGCGACGACGCCGCGCTCGTCGGCGGCTGGATGATGCAGGCCGTCTTCTTCGGCCTCGGCAAAAAGCACGATTGGAGCGCCGCCTTCGCGAAGATAGCGGTCCCGACGGTCGTCGCCTTCGGAAGCCGCGACCTCAGCGAGGCGGGCTCCTTCGACCAATACCGATCGATACCCGGCGCCGATTTCCGGCCGGTGGAGAACGCCGACCACTTCCTCATCGACGACGCCGAAGCCTTCGCGGAGGCCCTGCGGGGGTTCTGGCGCTGAACTGCCGCTTGCGTCCTCTTCCGGTCCGCGGTATCGTGGAGCGGGGAGGACGGCCGTGGCGGAATACCGGATCGGGGACTTCTCGCTCATCACGCGGCTCAGCGTCAAGGCGCTCCGCTATTACGACGAGGAAGGCGTCCTCAAGCCTTCGCGCGTGGATGCCGTGACCGGTTATCGCTACTACGACGAGGCCGCGGCTGACCGGGCCCGGGCCGTGCGCGCCCTGCGGGATCTCGACTTCACGGTGGAGCAGATCGCCCGCATGTTGAGCGCCGCGCGGGAAGACGCCGATATCGGCGCCGAGCTCGGCCGGAAGGCGGCCGAACTGCGGGAACTCGCGTTTTCCTACGGCAAGAAGGCCGCCGAGATCGACCGGGCCTTGGAGCTCGCCGCGGCGAACCGGGGCGGCGAGGGCGCGCCCGCCTCGTCCATCCTATTGCGTACCGCCCCGGCCATCCGCGCCGCGGAGATCCGCTACCGCGGCCGCTACGGAGACGTCGGACGCCGCTTCGGCCTCCTGTACCGGACCC
>JAEWSV010000457.1 GCA_023398155.1 Spirochaetota bacterium | reverse complement strand
CGCCAGTCTCTTTAAGTCGTCGGCGACCACCGAGAAGCCGAGCCCGGCGTCGCCCGCGTGCGCGGCCTCTATCGCGGCGTTCATCGCGAGCAGGTTCGTCTGGGCCGCGATGGCAGCGATGACCTTGTTCGCCTCCAGCAGCGCCTGGGACCGCTCCGCGATCCTGTTGATCCGGTCTCCCGCGGTGGCCTGCGTGGATTTGCCCTCGGCGGCCGCTTGCAGCAGCTCGCCGAATTGTTCCGCCATCTTCGCGAACGAATTCGACATGGAGGAGATGTTCGCGACCATCTCCTCGATGGAGGCGGACGCTTCCGTAACGCTCGCGGCCTGATCGGAGATGAGGGTATCCAGAGACTCGATATTCTTGGCGATCTGTTCCACGACCGTGGACGATTCGGTGACGCTCGACGATTGGTCCCGGGCCCGCTCCCGCACCCGCTCTACGCTCACCGATATCTGCGTCACCGCTCCCGCCGCGTCGCCGGAACTCTTCCGCAAATCCTCGCCGAGTTCGTTGAGGTCCGCCTGGACGGCCTTGAGGTTACCCATACTCTCCGCGAGACCCGAGCAGAAGCCGTTCACCATGCCCGCGATGGAAGCGAGCTCATCGATGGATCCGATATAGATGCGTTTCGTGAGATCCTTTTCGGATGACGCGAGGTGTTCGCATTGGGTGATGATGGACCGGAACAGGAGCCCCGAATTACGGTTCCAGATGAGGAGTAGGACCAGCACCACCGCGAAATAGGCCACGGTGATGGCGTTCATCCACAAGCTCGTCATGGTATCGAAGCGATTCCCTCCCGCTTCCATGCGGGAGATGCCGAGGAGGGAGACCGAATACGCGAACAGGAGCGACAGGAGACTCATGAACGCGGGTATAATGAACGTCTTGGTCTGTTGACGCGGCTCACGTAACGTATAGGGGTATTTGACGATCCGCTGATCGAGTAGGGTCTTGGTGACCAAGCGATCGGAGAGCACGTAGACGAAAGCCGAAGCGAGCATGCCCCACGACGAGCTGAACATGAATAGCGGCAGTTTCGCCTCTTCCCGCAAGCCGATCGGCCGACCGAAGGACATGAGCAGCGCGATATAGAGCAGCGCCAATATGAAGAAAACGATCAGGGACTTGAGCGGCGCGTGTCCCAAGGAACCCATCGCGGCTTTGAGCTTCTCATCATCCGCTTCTCCGACGAAACCGACGGAAAACTTTTTGCCGAGACGATCGAGGACGAGGAAGGCGACGACGAGGAAACCCAGGCCGGAAACCGCGGCGATGAGGAAAAAAGCGCCGGGAGGTACGTTCCGATCGCGGCAAATGGATATATTGGCGGCCGTCAGTAAAACGAAAAGGACGCCGGCCGTCATTACGATGAGCCTGAAAGAATTACTTCTATTTTTCATTGTCGTCCCGCCTGGGTAGGTTCATGGTGCGGGCGCCGTCAGTGAACGGCGCCCGGTAGTGGCTAGTGCTTCTCTTTTACCTTTTCTTTCTCTTTTATGATCTTCGCTTCTAATTTGTCGATGAGCTTGTCGAGAGCAGGATTGAGCTCGAAGTCGCGTTCAGCGACGTGGACCGATACGCCCCAGCGGAAATTTACCGTTGCTTCGACATTGAAATCCTTTTCCTTGGTAAACGTGAACAGTAAATCCACGATCATATTCTCGGCATTCGGTATGCGCGAGATTTTCTTGTCGAGGAATTCGCGGGTTCCTTCCCGAAGCGCGAAATGGACGGCCTTCACGTCGATGTTCATGCGAGCCTCCTTGAGAATGAGAATCGACCGCGCCGTCCGGGCGTCGAAACGCCCGGGCGGCTTAACGGTCGTACGAAGAACCGAGATCCAATTCGTTGCGGTATTTCGCGACGGTCCTCCGCGCAAGCGGAATACCCTTGCGCGCCAGGAGATCGGCGATCTCCTGATCGGATAGATGCCGCGATTCTTCCGCGATCATCTCTTTTATGATCTCTTTCACCCCTTCCTTGGAATACCGCGAGCCGCTGGAGCCGGCCCCGCTGATCGAATTGGTGAAGAAATGCCGAATCTCGAAGATGCCCCACTCCGTCTGCAGGTATTTGCCGTTGGCGATGCGGGAAACCGTGGTCTCGTGGACGCCGATCTCCTGCGCGATGTCCTTGAGTGTGAGCGGCGCGAGGCGCTTGGGGCCGTCCGCGAAGAAGGGCCGCTGGAACTCCACGATGGCCCGCGCCACCCGGAGCAGGGTATGGTTCCTCTGGTTGATCGACCGGATGAACCAGCGCGCTTCCTTGATGTTCTCCTTCACGAAATCGCGGACGGGCTTCCCGCCGCCCTTGTCGTCGGACAGCTTCATGAAGAAGGGATTGATGCCGAGGATGGGTATCTCCTCGTCGTTGAGGATGATGACGAACTCGCCGTCCTTACGGATGACCTGGAGATCAGGCATCACGTACCGGGCTTCGCCGGCGCCGAACTGCCTTCCGGGGAACGGCGACAGGTCCTTGATGAAGTCCACCATACGGCGAACCTCTTCCTCGGTCCGCTTCATACGCTTGGCGGCCTCGGCCGT
>JAEWSV010000420.1 GCA_023398155.1 Spirochaetota bacterium | reverse complement strand
CTCGCGACGGTCGGCGTCTCCCTCATCCTGGACCAGGGCGCCCAACTCGCGTACGGCCCCTTCACCCAGGCCTTCGCCCATCCGATCCAGGACGTGTGGTTCTCCTGGGGCGTCGTCTCCATCGGCGCACTGGACCTCGTCATCGGCGCGGTCTCGCTCGCATCGGGAGCGGGACTCTTCCTCTTCCTCACGAGAACCAAGCTCGGGCGCGCCATCCGGGCGACCGCCCAGGACGCCGACGCGGCCCGCCAAGTCGGCGTCGACGTGGAGGAGGTGAACCGCATCGCTTTCGCCGTCGCCGGCGCCCTCGCGGGCCTCGGCGGCGTCCTCGTGGGGCTCTATTATAACTCGGTCTATCCGGCCATGGGAACGCTCGCGGGCCTGAAAGGGTTCACGGCCGCCGTGCTCGGCGGCGTCGGCAGCATTCCCGGGGCCATCGCAGGCGGATACCTCTTGGGCGTGATAGAGAGCCTCGGCGTTTCCTTTTTCGGAGGAAACTACCGCAACCTCTTCTCCTTCGCCATCCTCGTGCTCGTGCTGCTCTTCAAGCCGAACGGCATCTTCCGTAAGGGTTCGTCGCTCCCCAAGGAACCCTTGACGGGCACCTTCATCCCGAACGGGAAGGCGGTGGCCTTTCCGCGCTGGCTACCGCCTGCGCTCCTCGGCCTGGCCGCGGCCCTGCCCCTCTTCGCCCCCGATCCCTACCTCCTCCAGGTGCTCGGCAACGCCTGGATCCTCTCCATCGCGGTAGCGGGCCTCACGGTCGTGACGGGCAATATCGGGCAGAGCTCCCTCGGCAACGCCTCGCTCATGGCGATCGGAGCCTACGCCTCGGCCCTCCTGACGATGTCGGTCGGCCTGCCGTTCTGGGCGGCCCTGCCCTTAGGCGCGCTCATCGCCGCCGTCCTCGGCACCGCCCTCCTCTATCCGACCTTCCGGCTTTCCGGCCCCTACTTCGCGATCGCGACCATAGCCATCGCCGAAGTCGTTTCCCAGACCATACTCAATTGGGACGGCCTGACCCGCGGAGCCCTCGGCCTCAGCAACATCCCGCCGCCGTCCTTCGGCGGATTCCAGGTGGTGACGCCCCGGAGTTCCTACTACCTCTCCCTCGCCGTCCTCACGGTCGTCGTCCTCGTCCTCCGCCGTATCCAGACCTCCTTCATCGGACGCCGCTTCCGCGCGATCCGGGACGACCAGACGGCGGCGCGTTCCTTCGGGATCCGGCCCGGCCGTTACAAGGCCATCGCGTTCGCCCTTTCGGGCTTCGCCGCGGGTTTGGCGGGGGGGCTGACCGCCCACCAATATTCCTACGTCAACCACGAAACCTTCAACGCCGCCACCTCCATCCTCCTCTTGGCCATGGCCATCTTGGGCGGCCTCGGCAACCTCTGGGGGGCGATCCTCGGGACGGTGCTGCTCACCGCGGTGCCGGAATCCCTACGCTTCGTTTCCGAATATCGATGGATCCTTTACGGTCTGTCGTTGATCCTCGTCCTCCGGTTCAAACCCCGGGGGATACTCGGCACGGTCTAGGCGGGAGTTCCTCATGGCGTTCTTGGAAGCGATCGATATCCATATCGCGTTCGGCGGCGTACGCGCCCTAAACGGCGTGTCGGTAAGCCTTGAAAAGGGCGAAGCCCTCGGCATCATCGGCCCAAACGGCGCGGGAAAGACGACGCTATTCAACATCCTGAGCGGACTCCTCTTCCCTGACCGGGGCACGGTGCTCTTCAAAGGCGTCGACATCACCCGCCATCCGGCGGAAAACCGGGCCGAGCTCGGCCTGATACGGACCTTCCAGCACGGCAGGGTCTGCGGTAACTTGAGCGTAGTGGAGAACGCCCTCATCGGGGCGGACCTCCGCGCCGCGTATCCTGCCACGCTCAGCGGGGCGCTCCGCGAATTCGCTGACGCCCTCATCCAGGGGCGGCGCGTCCGGGAGCGGGAACGGGGGGAGCGGGAAAAAATCGAAGGGATACTGGCCTCCTTCGGGGAGCGCCTCCTGCCGCGAAAGGACGAAGCGGCCTTCAGCCTGTCCTACGCGAACCGGAGGCGCACCGAGCTCGCCCGGGCCCTCGCGGCCGAGCCAGACCTCCTACTCCTGGACGAACCGACCGCGGGCATGAACCAATCGGAAACGCGGGAAATGACGGAACTCCTCGTACGGCTCAAGGCGGAAGGCAGGACTATGATCATCATCGAGCACAAGATGCAGCTCATCGACGCCGTAAGCGATCGGCTCGTGGTGATGGACGACGGGGCCAAGATAGCGGAGGGATCGAGCGAAACCGTGCGGCGGGACGCGCGCGTCGTGGAGGCTTACCTCGGGACCGCGGCCTCGGCCTTTCCATCGGGGAACCTGGAGGCGGTGAACATATGAGATCGGGCGCCGCGCCTGAGGGACCGCCCCTCCTCTCGGTGGAGAACGTGGACACCTTCTACGGGAGCGTCCAAGCCCACTTCGACGTGTCGCTCCGGATCGGGCCGGGAGAACTCGTCTGCCTCCTCGGCGGGAACGCGTCCGGCAAGTCCACCATGATGAAGGTCATCCTCGGCCTCGTGAAGCCGGCCGCGGGTAAGATCTTCTACGACGGACAGGACATCACGACCCTCCGGCCGAACCGACGGGTCGCCGCAGGCATCGCCTCGGTCCCGGAAGCGCGGCGCGTCTTCGCGGACATGACCGTGGAAGAGAACATCCTTATGGGGGCCTTCGTGCGGAACGACCGGAAGGAGATCCTCCGCGACCGCGACCGCATGCTCGGCCTCTTCCCGCGGCTCCGCGAGCGCCTCGACGAAAAGGCCGGCGTGCTCTCGGGCGGCGAGCAGCAGTTCCTCGCGATGGCGCGGGCCCTCATGTCCCGGCCCCGCCTCGTCTGCATGGACGAACCGACCATGGGCCTTTCTCCGCTCTACGTGGACAAGGTGCTCCGCCTCATCGCGGACGTGAACGCGACCGGCGTCGCCGTCCTCCTGGTGGAACAGAACGCCCACCAGGCACTCTCCATCGCGGACCGGGCCTACGTGCTCCGCAACGGCGTAATGCACCTGAGCGGAGACGCGGCCGCGCTACTCGGCGACGTCCGCGTCCGGGAAGCGTACCTGGGCGGCAGCGCCGATCCCTGGGGGCAGGCGGAATCCATAGGCGGATCTATCGATACGAACGCTGAGGTTGAACCGAACATCGCGCAAGGAGGAATCCGATGACGAAGAGAGAGCGGGTCCTGGCGACCGTCCAAGGCAAGAGCGTCGACCGCCCCCCCGTCGCCGCCTGGGGACACATCTTTCCCGAGGAGAAGAACCACGAGGATTTCGTGAAGGCCACGATCAGGGACTTCAAAAAGTACGACTGGGACTTCATCAAGATCAACAATCCCGCGACCCTCTACGACGAGGCCTGGGGTAACCGGTACGATCCTAAGAATACGACGGATATCTTCCCGAAACGCCTCGTCTCCGTCACCGAGAACGGAGCCAAGGCCTTCACCGCCATCGGCCGCGTCGACGCGCGGAAAGGCGTGTTCGGCGAGTACCTAAAGAAGGTGGTGGCGCCGATCGTAGCCCGCGCCGAAGGCGCCCCCGTGATCCAGACCGTCTTCTCCCCGCTCTCGGTCCTCGGCTTCATAGCGTCGGACGATCCGGAGAAGCGGATCGAAAAGACCCGCGAGCTCTTACGGCGCGAAAGCGTAGCCGCCCACCGCGTCCTGGCCGACATCGCCGAGAGCCTCGCGGCCTTCTCGGCGGAAGCCGTCCGCGCGGGCGCGGACGGTATCTTCTTCGCCATCGTCCAACTGGCCCGGAAGGGCGCCTTCACGGAAACGGAGTACCGCGAGTTCGGCATTCCCTACGACCTCCTCGTTCTGCGGGCGGTCCGGGACGCGCCGTTCAACCTCTTGCACACCTGCGGCGGCGACCTCTACTTCGACCTCACGGCGGACTACCCCGCCCACGCGCTCAACTACGACGCCCACGCCGCGGGAAATCCAGGCCTCAAAGCCGCGCTGGAAAAGACCGGCAAGGCCGTCGCCGGCGGCATAGACCACGCGGGGCTCTTGATCGCCGGAACACCCGCCGAAGTCGCGGCGGCCGCCAGGGCCGTCATAGCCGAGGCGGGCGACCGAAAGCTCATCCTCACCCCCGGGTGCAGCGTGGACCTGGACAAGATCAGCGAAGCCAATTTGAAGGCGCTCCGCGCCTCGGTGGATTAACCTAGGCGCTCCGCGCCTCGGTGGAATGACCTCGGCTCCGCCTCGGCGGTGCGGGAAGTTTTTGGAGGAAGTTATGAAGAAGACGATACTGGCGGCCGTCGCGCTCACGGCCATCCTGGGCGCCCTTTCCGCCCAGGAACAGGATACCTGGTATTTCGGCGTACTCGGCCCGCTCACCGGCAACGCGGCTCAATACGGGGCGCAGTGGAAGAAGGGCTTCGACCTCGCGCTCCAGGAGATCAACGGCGCGGGCGGCGTCCGCGGCCGCAGGCTGGCCTATATCTTCGAGGACACGCAGAACGACCCCAAGCAGACGACCGCGGTCGCCCAGAAGCTCGTCGGCGATCCGCGCATCCTCGCGGCGGTAGGCGACTTCTCCAGCACCGCATCCATGGCCGGCTCCCCGATCTTCCAGCGGAACGGCCTCGTGCAGCTCGGGATCACGAACTCGCATCCCAAGTTCACGGAGACCGGCGACTACGTCTGGTCCAACAGCCTTTCCACCATCGACACCGAATTCCTGACCGCGAAGTACGCCGCCGACCTCGGCTTCAAGAAGGTGGCGGTCCTTCACCTCAACACCGACTGGGGAAAGAACGCGTCCGACAACGTGATCGCCGGCCTGGAAAAGTGGGGGGTGGAAGTCGTATCCCGCGAAGGATACTTGGAGACCGAGACGAATTTCCGCTCCATTTTCACCCGCATCCGGCTCAAGAGACCGGAG
>JAEWSV010000416.1 GCA_023398155.1 Spirochaetota bacterium | reverse complement strand
CCGGCCGCCGCCCGAGTCGCCCCCGTGACCATCGCCTCCAAGGTCGCGAGCGCGAATCCCGCCGGTTCCTTCGTCGCCGAGCACGGCCGCCTCTCCGTCTCGGGAAGCGCGCTCGTGGACGAGCGTGGAGAGCCGGTGCAGCTCCGCGGGATGAGCGCGTTCTGGATCAATTGGGGCGAAGGCCGTAAATTCGTCAACCGGACGACCATCGACCAACTCGTCGCGGATTGGGGCATCACCGTATACCGCCTGGCCGTCGGCGTGGAACCCGAGGGCGCCTACGCCTCCAACCCCGCCGCCATGATCGCCCTGGCGACGACGGCCATCGACGCGTGCATAGAGAACGGTATTTACGTCATCGTCGACTGGCACGCCCATGACGCCCTCCCCTACGGCGATAAGGAAGCCGCATTCTTCAAGGGCATAGCCGAAGCGTACGGGAAGTACCCCAACGTGATCTACGAGATCTGGAACGAACCCGTCCACGTGAGCTGGAGAAGCCAGATCAAACCCTTCGCCGAAAACATCATCCGGACCGCCATCCGGCCCGCGGACGCTCAGAACCTCATCCTGGTAGGCACCTCGACCTGGTCCCAGGACGTGGACGACTGCGCCCGCGACCCCATAAACGAACCCAACGTGATGTACACGCTCCACTTCTACGCGGGCACCCACGGGGAAGCCCTGCGCAGGAAAGCCGACGCGGCCATCGCGGCGGGACTCCCGATCTTCGTCTCCGAGTGGGGAACCTCCGCGGCGGACGGCGGCACGAACGGACAGGTCTACCTGGAAGCGAGCGACGCGTGGCTCAAGTGGATGAACGAGCGCGGCCTTAGCTGGGCCAACTGGTCGGTGAGCGACAAGGCGGAGAGCGCCTCGGCGCTGAAGCCGGGCACTACGGGCTCGGGAGCGTGGACCGACGAAGACCTCACCCCCTCGGGCCGCTACGTGCGGGAGAAGATACGCGAAGGAAGATAGGCGGCCGCGCGGCGGAAGGCGGGTTATTTCCGCCGCTGGATTGACTCCTCATTCCGAATCCTATAGCGTCATCCGTACGTGCACAAAAAAACCTCACGACAGAACGACATTGCATCCTTCGTGCCGGTAGGCGATAAGATCGCGTACGGCATCGGGAATTTGAGCACCGGCGCGGCCATGCAGGTGCTTGGAACCTACATCATGTTCTATTCGACGGCCATCCTGGGGCTTCCGGGTAAAGCCATCGGCGCCGTGATGGGCTTGAGCATACTCTGGGACGCGATAACGGATCCCCTTATGGGGTATGTTTCGGACAATACCCCTCATGGCGGGTTGGGACGCAGGCATCCCTACCTGATCGTCGGAGCCGTCGGGATAGCGCTGGTCAATTTTCTTTTATGGACCATTCCGGAAGGGATGGGAACCGGCGCGCGGTTGCTGCTGGTAACCGCCTACGTCTTCCTCTTCAAAACCCTCATGACCGTATACGTAACGCCGTACACTGCCCTCGGCGCCGAGCTTTCCGTCGATTACAACGAACGCACCACGATCCAGGGGATCAAATCCGTCTTCTTCGTCTTCGGACTGGCTTTCGTATCCGTCGCGGGTTTGTACTGGTTCTTCCGTCCGACGCCCGGATATCCGACGGGACAGCTCAATCCGAACGCGTACTCCTCGATGGGCTTGGCGGTATCCGTTTTAGTCGTCGCGGCCGCCGCGGTCAGTTTCCTTCCGACCCTGAAATACCTGCCGAGCATCAGGAAGCGCAGCCTGGCCTTCCGCCATGTCCGCCCCATAGGAATTAGGGATTCCTTAGCCCGGGTGCTCGGAAACAAGCCGTTCCGTATGATCGTTTGGGCGTACATGTTCAACAACCTGGCATCGGCGCTCTTCGCGAATTTGGGGCTCCACGTGTTCACCTACACCTTCGGCCTCGGCAGTAGGCAAATCGCGGTCATCGTGGGACTGCAATTGCTGTTCGCCGTCGTATCCCAACCCGTGTGGGCGGCGGAGGCGCGACGAAAAGACAAGCGGGCCGCCCTCCTTACGGGTTTATTCATCAGCGTCCTGGGTGGGTCCTACTTCATCGCGCTCGTCATGGCGAACGCGCATATCCAAGGGAACGTTTTGGCCTTCATCCCCTTCTCCATCGCGGGCGGAGCCGGGCTCGGCGCGCTGTTCACGTTGCCGCTGTCCATGACCGCCGATACGATAGACCTGGATGAGGCCGAGGGAGGCGCCAGGATCGAAGGCGTCCATTTCGGCGTCCTCACCTTCGGCTATAAACTTTCCCAGGCTGCCGCCCTTTTCCTGATCGGCTTCCTGCTCGACGCCGCGGGCTTCGATACCGCGCTAGCGACGCAGCGGGAAACCACCGTCCTGGTCTTGGGCTTGGTTTTGGGGATCGGGGCGACCCTCTTCTTCGCGGCGGCGGCCCTGCAGCTGAGAAAGTACGACGTAACCGAGGCGGTAGTGGATGAATGCCGACGCAGGATCGCCGCCTTCCAGGCACGGGAGAAGGCCGGCGACGGGGTACTGCGCTAACGGCCGAAGAGCAGGAAAAAGAATCCGCGTCGCCGGACCGCCGACCGCCGCTTGACCCTGATATTGCTCATGGAGAGCGATCCTTCGACCAGGATGCGGCACGATCCGCGGACCGCGGGAGGATGGCGATCCGCGATGTTGCTCATGGAATTGCGGCCGATCCTGACATCCACCTCCCAGTCGGGCGGAACTACGAGCGTAAGGTTGGACATGGAAAGATCCACGTCCAGCGCCATGGCGAAACGGTCCGAAGCCTCATACGCGCGGTAGTCCAGCTCGAAGTTGGACGTCCGGCCCGTGAGCCGGTAGGTCCCGGCGTCCACCCAGTCGCCGCGCCGCTTGAGGTTGCTCATATGGAGCTCGACGTCCCGCGTCTCTTCTAGCCGGGGTTCCCTTTCCGCGGGCCGCTCTTCCGCTCCGGGCTCTCCCAGGAGCGGCGCCAAGTAGGCGGCGGCGGAACGGAGCTCCGCCTCCCCCTCGGCGTCCTGGACTCGCGCTATGAAAGCTTCCAGGCCCGCCTCGTCCAGCGCGTCCCGGGAGAAGGCTTGGGCGGCGCGGTCCAACAAAGCTTCGCGATACTTCCGCACTTCCATAGACGCATCATACCAGGGAATCGCCGACGCGCGAATAGGATCAACTACCCCGCAGCGAGCTGCGGGGTACGAACCTCCCGCGCGAATCGGCGGGCGCCGCTCACCGCCCGCTCTTCTTGTACTCCTTCTGGAATTTGGAGATCTGCTTCCACTTCTGCTTCTCCTCGCGCTGGGCCCGCTGGTCCGTCCGGCGTTCCAACCAGGCCTGCTCCTTCATCAGGTCCAGGTAGGCCAGATACCGCGCGCTTTCCAGTTCGCCCGCGTTGAGGGCCTCCAGGACCGCGCAGCCCGCCTCCCCCGAATGGGCGCAGTCCGAGAAACGGCACCGCGTCGCGAGTTCGGCGATCTCCGGGAATCCTCCTTCCAGGCCTTCGGCGTCTCCCCAGATCTTGAGTTCCCGGATCCCCGGGCTATCGATCAGGAGTATCCCCGAATCCAGGCGATAGAGGCGGCTGGAGGTGGTCGTGTGCCTACCGCGGAGATCGTCCTCCCGGACGTGCCCCTCCCGGGCCACGGCGTTTCCTCCGCCGTATGTTCCCAGGGCGTTGACCAGGGCGGATTTACCGACCCCGCTCTTGCCCAGCATGCCCACGGTCTCCCCGCTTCCCAGGAACGCCGAAAGTTCGCCGATTCCGTCCCCGGTCTTGGCGCTCAGGGCCACCACGGGCACCGTCGGCGCCGCGTGAGCCGCCTCCGCCAAGGCGCGTTCCCGTTCCTCTTCGGTGGCGAGGTCAACCTTGTTGAGGACGATGCAGGGCGCCGCCCCCGAATTCTTGGCCACCACGAGGCCCCGTTCCAGCAGGCGCACCAGGAAGTTGCGCCCCCCGTCCAGGGCGAACACGAGGAAGAGCGTGTCGATATTCGCGGCCAGGACCTGTTCCTCGCTGCGCAAGCCCGCCATCGCCCTACTCAGGGAAGAGCGACGGGGGAGGACCGCGTGGATGCGCAGGGCGGCCTCCTCCGGGTCCCCCAGGACCCAGTCTCCCGGCGCCGGGGATTCGGAAGGAAGCGCCGCCGCATAATCGAAGCGGCCGCTCCCCCGCACG
>JAEWSV010000340.1 GCA_023398155.1 Spirochaetota bacterium | reverse complement strand
ACGAACGCCTGGAGGTCGTCGTCACGGGCGGCGGAGGTACGGTGCTGCTCACTGCGACGGCGGAGTGACCTGAGCGGCGATAGTCGGAGTTGACCCGGTGCTTTCTTTCCGTTATCTTTCCAAATATCCGTCGTCACTCGGTCCATACGGCAGGAGAGGTCAACGATGATCCAATTTTATTTCCTCTCTATCCTCTTCAACGCCATCGCCGGATACGCTCTGGCGCTGGATCAGGATGCGCGGCCCTCATCCTTGGACGGAATCAAGTCGATACTATCCGACGAAACCTTCCGCCTCGTACTCGGCGTCATGACCGTCGCCACGGGCTTCTTCAAGCTCCTTTCCGCCGTTCGCGGCGACATTCCGGTCGTCGGAGATCTCTATCCCTCCATCGCAGGACTCGCGTCGGGTTTCGCGCTCGTCTTTGAGTTTTACCGGACGAGATCCGCCTTGGCTTCGGACGTTTCGGAGCGGCTCGAGCTCGTCTTCGTGAAGAACCGGAAATGGATCGGTTACGGCGCTATGGTCGCCGCGGTGACCCACTTCCTCTTCCCCACGGTTCTCTTCCTGTGACGGAGGAGTTGAAAGTGAGGCCCCGGGATGAAACGCTGGGGCGTTCTGTCGCGGGGATCGTCGTCAAGGATGGGAAATTCCTCGTCGCTCGTCGCATTCCCGGCGGAGCCATGAGCGAAAAATGGGAATTCCCCGGCGGCAAGGTAGAACCCGGCGAGACCGACCAAGAAGCTCTCGAGCGTGAATTTAACGAAGAATTCTCCGTCAACGTACGGGTCGGCGCCTCGCTCGCGAACGCGCGTTTCGAGCACGGCGGCCGGTCGATAGAACTAGGGGCTTTCCAAGTTTTTCTGGGATCCGAGGCTTTCGTGCTCACCGAACATACCGAATGGCGGTGGGTCCGTTTCGAAGAGATCTCCGCCCTCGATTTCGCGGATTCCGATCGTAAACTGCTTCCCCAGCTCGGCGAACGCATCCGAATTTCCGAATCATGACGGAAGCGGCCTCAATCGAAGCGACCGTGGACGTAGCCTGCGCGCTCATCGGCGCAGACGGTCGCTTCTTCGCTTGCAGGCGTGCCGCGCATGTACGGGACGCGGGGGCCTGGGAATTTCCCGGCGGAAAGATGGAGGATGGCGAGACGCCCGCCGAATGCGTGCGCCGAGAGCTCCGCGAGGAACTCGGCCTTGATGCGGCTGTAGCCGCTCCGGTTGCCGCGGTCACTGCCGTCGTTTCCGGTCGGCGCATCAAGCTCTACGCTTGTCCCGCGAAGGCGGACGGCGATCCCCGCCAATCAACCGACCATGACCGCTTCGCCTACCTGCGTCCGGATGAGCTCCTCCTCATGCCGATCACGGAAGCGGAACGGGCCTTGCTGGAACTTCTCGCGTCACGCTAAAGCGAACCGCCGAAATAGCCGCTCGCCTTACCAGTCGGTGAATAGGACCACGTCGAGGGCGCTTCCGGAAAGCCGGGGGTAGTAGGCGGCCGACGGATAAAGCTCGTTTACCGTAGCCGCGACGTACCGCGAGGCGTAATCATAGGCCTCGATCAAGGTCACGAGCCCATCTCCGTCGGCGTCGCCGTATTTCGCGCTCTCCAAGAGTCCCATGGTGAAGTAGCCGTGGACGCCGGGTTCTTCACGAGATAATTCGGCGCCTCCGGCAGCGCTCATGACGATGAGGTCTCCGTCGGCGGCCTCGTCGTAGCGGTTGGCGGCTTCCGCGACGAGATCGGCGAAGCCGCCTCCTCCGTCGCCTTTCAGCGTCGAGACCGACGACCCCGTGTCCACGAAGAGCCCCGAATTGCAGCTGTCCAGGATCACGACGCGGATGGCCGCCCGAACCGCGGTCACCGCCGCGAGGAGCTCGTCCACCGTGATGACGGTGCCCGGATCGCGAGCTACCGTCGCGTCGCCCATGACGAGGATACCCCCCATGGCCGGGTCCCCGTGGCCGCTATAATGGAGAATGAAAATACCGTAGCCTTCGGACGGAGCTTCCGCCGCGGAGGCGGCGATCGCCGCGAGGACCCTATCCTTGGTCACGGTAGGCGAGTCCGCATCGCCCAAGATCTCGACGCGCGTATCTACCGCCGCGGCCGCGGCTATGTCCCGCGCGTCGGCGACGCAGGCGGCGAGGTCGTTGAGGTTATCGTACTTATCGATGCCGACCGCGAGGATGCGGTTTTCGGTATCGGCGCGGTAGTAGGCGCAGGAGGGGAGGGTCGCCGCGACGGCCACTATCACGGCCAGCGCGGTTCCGCTGGAGCGGCGCTTCATCGCGGGGCCCTCCGCCGCCCGCGGGGCAATTTCGCGATCGTCAGGGCGACTCCCGCGGATAGGGACCTTCCGTCGCCCCGGAATTCCGCGCGGAACGGCACCGATAGCCTGAGCTCCAAGCGCTCCCGCTCGATGGATAGGCCGGGCGCGGTCTGGACTGCGTAGGCGAGGAAATAGAGTTCCGTCCATCGGTAACGCGCGAGGGCGCACGAACCGCCGAATGAGAGGAAGGGAGCGGTCATACCCGATCCTTGTATATCCAAGGCCGCAGCGAAATGGACGCCGTAGTAAGATCGATACAGTATCGAATTCGCGGGAATGGAAGCATCGACGTAGAAGCCGCCGAGGGCCAGCGAAGGACGCAATGGCTCAGGGAACGGGAAAGCCATGCCGATCTCTCCGGAGGCCCGGAGCTGCGGTTGCGCCTCGATGCCGGCGGCTTCGGTCGCGAGCGCGTCGCTCCCGAACGTGAAGAACGGCCGGAAGCCGTCGCTCGCGGAGGCGACCGCTGCCGCGAACAGCATCGGGATGACGAAACCCGTAAAAGTCGCTATATTCTTCATCGCCACGGTCACACTCTGAACCAAGAAGGTCCGTTCGGCAAGAGGCAAATCCAGCGATGCATTTCAAGAACTCACCGCTTCACCCCGCCGTACTCCGCGCCCTCGCGGTCATTACCGCTCTGATCCTTTCGTCCTGCTCCGCCTCTCGCATGGAGCGCGTGGTGAGCCTTCCTGCGACGCCACCCTTGTCCCGATCCATCGGGTACGCGGTCATCGTTTCCTCCTATGTCCAGGTGCGCGACGCGCCATCGCAGGACGGCGTCTCGCTCGGCTACTATCGTCGCGGCACGGTGGTCCCCATCGAAGAGCGACGCACCGTCCGCGGCGATGGGATCGGCAGGGATTGGCTCCTCAACGGGGGAGCCGAACGCGGTTGGATCCCGGAGAACGACGTGCGCCTGTACGATAACGAGGCGAAGGCTCATACCGCGGCCCGAGGTTTGAACAAGTGAAAGAACTCCTCGCATGGATTTCGCCGCCGGTCGTGGGCGCCGTCATCGGATACGTCACTAACGATTTAGCCATAAAGATGCTCTTTCGCCCGCTTGCCGAGAAACGCGTCTTCGGCGTGCGCGTTCCGTTCACGCCGGGCATCCTTCCCCGACAACGCCATCAGCTCGCCGATAACATCGGGCGCATGGTCGCCCGTGAGCTCATCACCGAAGATATCATCCGGGAACGCATCAGGCGCGACGACTTCCGGCTTTCGATAGAGCGCGCGGTCGCGGAATATTCCTCCCGCCTGCTTTCTCAGCCGATCGGACAAATCGCCCTGGAGGTTCCCCCCTTCGAAGGCGGTGAGACCGATCGCATCGGCGCCTCCGACCTCGGCCGCCTCATCGGCAACCTCGCCGAGCGTTTCATCGCGTCGCCGGCCTTTTCCGATATCGTCGATCGCGCGGTAGCCGCGGCGGTGAACGCCCTCGGCCGTCAAAGCATCGCCTCCCTCGCGGGGGGCGACCGGGCCGCCCTCGTACGTTTTCTGCGCGAGCGGTTTTCCGCGTTCCTCGCGACTTCGGTCGCGGAGAGCGGTACCGGAGACCGGCTTGAAGAGGGACTTACCCGTTTCATCGATTCCCTGGTTCAAGACGGCTCGAGCCTCGGTTCAATCCTGGGCGACGGTACCGTCGAAGGGATCGCGCGGGTCGCGGAAGCCGCTTATCCGGAACTCATCGAGGCCGGCTTACGCTTCCTGGGCCGTCGCGAGATACGCGCGGAACTGGAAAGCCATGGGCGCGTATTCCTACGCGACGCCATCCAGCGGCTTAACGCGTTCCAGCGTTTCTTCCTCTCGGCGGCCCAATACGACCGCACCCTGCAGGAGCAGATGCCCGAGATCATCGACGACCTCATCGCCCAACTGGCCGTCGCGGCCCGAGAGGAGAAAGGCCGTTCGCGCTTCGTGTCCGCGGTGAAGGACGGCGCGGAACGCTTCCTCGCCTACAACGTAGCGGACGCTACGGCCACCCTCGCGCTGCGGCCTCAGGACCTTTCCCGCGCCCTTTCCCGTTCCCTGGTCAGCCTGCTTTCCTCGGAGGGTACCGGAGCAGCCCTGAACGGCCTCCTCGCTCAATTCGTGGAGAACCTCGTCGACGAACCCTTGCGGGAAGTCGCGGAGAAACGCTTCGGCGTGAAC
>JAEWSV010000301.1 GCA_023398155.1 Spirochaetota bacterium | reverse complement strand
CGTCACGAAGAAGATGATCCTGAGCCACGAACCCGAGAAGAGCGGAAGGTCCGCGATCCGCTGCGCCACGGCGACGGTGAAGGGATTCGTGACCGCGGAGGCGAAGCCGAAGGCGAGCGGCAGGAGGCTCATGCCGAGTCCGGTGAGCGAGTCCCAGCCGAGGGAAATCGCGAGGGGCACCACGAAGACGATCATCGGCACCATACCCTCGTAGACGCCGATGAAGCTGGAGACTGCCATGAAGAAGAAGATGATGAGCGCGAGGAGGGTGTATTTGCGGCTGGCGAAGCGGACGACGAGGCGCCGCACGAGCTCCTCCATGACGCCGGCTCGTTCCAGGATAGCGATGGAGCCGCCCACCGAGACGATGAAAAGGATGATGGTGATGAGGGCCGCGTTCCCCGGCGCGAAGAGGATCTCCACGGGGGCGGTGAACCAGCGCCAGATCGGGTAGTCGGGGCGCGCGATCTCCCGGTAACTGCCGTTCACGACGAGCGTCCTGCCGTCTTGGCTGACGCGGTCGTATTCGCCCGCGGGGAGGACGAGGGTCAGGATGCCCGAGACGACGATGAGGACCAGGATGATGAGGGCGGAGACGATGAAGGCGTCCTTCCCGATCTTGAGCGCGCTTTTCGGCGCTTCGGAGGCTGCGGTGGAGGGCATGGGGGACTCCTTACAATACTGCGATGAGCGATCGATAGAAATCGATTCCGGCGATGAAGTTGTCGATGGCGATCCGCTCGTCGTGGCCGTGGATGAGGTCCAGGTCGGCCGAGCGGAGTTTGAGCGGTACGAAGCGATAGACGGCGTCGCAAAGGGGCGCGTAATGCCGTGAATCGGTCGTGGCCGTCACGAGGTAGGGGAGGATCATCGCGTCGGGGAAGGCGGCTTCGATGGAGGAGACGACCTCCGACCAGCCTACCCCGCGTCCTTGGGCGACCGCCGCGGAGGCGATGATCGGATCGTTCGCGGCGCGCGCGGAACTCACGGCGACTTCCACCCGATCATCCGCGACCGCCCGTCGGACCCAGGCGGTGGCCCGTTCGACAGTCCACCCTGACAGCAGGCGAAGATTGAGGACCGCCTTCGCTTCTGAGGGCAGCACGTTGTCCGTCGGACTCCCGGAGAGTTGGGTCATGGCCAGGGTGGTGCGAAGGAGGGCGGCCGTATCCGGCGTCGTCGCGGCGACCTTGAAGAAGAGGGGCCCGAGGGCGCGCGCGTTCGCGAGCGCGAAGGCTCGGAGCGGCGGCATCTCGGCGGCCAGGCTCTTGAAGAACGCTTCCACCGTATCGGTGAGGGCCCAGGGAAAACGTTTCTTGCCGAGGCGGGCGAGGGCCGCGCCGAGCACCGCCGCCGCCTGGACTGCGGGGGGGCGCGAAGCGTGGCCGGGCTTCTGGCGAACGGTAAGTTCGAGGTTCAGGAAGCCCTTCTCCTCCACCCCCACCAGGGCGAGCGGTCGTTTCACTCCGGAGAGGATGCCGTCGGCGACCACGCTTCCCTCGTCCAGCGTCCAGGCGAAAGCGATGCCGCGCTCGGCGAAATACGCGGCCGTCCGAACCGCCCCGTGTGTTCCCGATCGTTCCTCGTCGCCGCCCCACGCCAGGTAGATATCCCGTTTGGGCCGGAAACCCGCTGCCGCGAGTTTCTCCACGGCCTCCATGATGCCGATCAGGCTGCCTTTGGTGTCCAAGGTCCCGCGGGCGTACACGTAGCCGTCGATCACCTCCGCGGAGAAGGGATCCACCGTCCAATTCTCGCGTTCCACGGGCACCACGTCGTAGTGGGCGAGGAAGAGCACGGGCTTTTCCGCTGAAGGCGCGGCCGCCGGCCAGCGGTAGACGACGCCGAAGCGGCTCAGGACGGTCCGTTCGGCGACCGCATGGAAGGCGGGATAGGCGGCCTTGAGGAAGTCCTGGAATTCGCCGAGGGCGCGTTCCGCTTCCGCGGCCTCCGGGCTTTCGGCGGACGCCCCCTCGGGCCAGACGGTGCGGATACGAAGGGCTGAGCGGAAGCGCTCGAGCGATGCGGAATCGTGAGTCGTCATGGAGAGAGTGTATCCGTCCGGTCCTCCGGCCGCAAGCGCGCGGGAGGGAATCGGGCTTTCCCCTAGGCTTCCGCCTCCGGGGAAAACCTGATCCGGTAGGTGGTTCCTCCATGATGGCGGAGTTCCACGGTCGCCGAAAGATGGCGGGCCAGTTCGTCGATGAGTTCGGTCCCGAGGCCTTTGGCCTCTCCTCCGTCCCCGGGCGGTTCCACGCCGTCATCGCCGAGCACGATCTCGATAGTGCCTTCCGCGTCCCGGTACGCGGCGAGCGAGATGATCCCCGATCTCCCGTCGGGAAACGCGTGCTCCAGCGACATCGCGATCAGTTCCTGGACGATCATGCCGAGGGGGAGGAGCCGACCCGCGTCCAGATCGAGGTCCTCGACGTAGGTTTCCGCCGCGATCTCCCGCCCCATCGCCTGGGACCTCACGAGGCCGATCACCAGGTCCTCAAGGTACTCCCGCGCCGACACTTCGCCGTAGTCCGCCGAAGCGAACAGCTTGTCGTAGAGGACCCTGAGCGCGACGAACCTACGCCGGGCGTCCCTGAGCGCGATCGCGGCGGAATGGTCGGCGAGCTCGGTTTCCTGGATGCCGAGCATGCCCGTGATCACCTCGATTCCGCTCTTCATCCGACGATGGGCTTCGAGCAGCTGCCGCTCCTTTTCGCGGGCGCTATTCTCGCGCGCGGTGATCACGGTCGCAGCGCGCTCCGCGAGTCGGCGGTATTTCTCCAGGTCGGACTTCAGCCTCGCGCGGGAGTCGGAGAGCGTAAGCGCGGTTTCTATGGTTGAGAAAAAAGCGTGTTCGGCGGCGCCCTTCGTCATGAAGCCGTAGTGGGGAATTTCGCGGACGGCCGCGAAGGTTTCCGCCGAGGATTGGGACGTGAGGAACACGATCGGAACGTCCCGTTCTTCGGCGATGCGGACCGCTGCTTCGGTCCCCGGCATGCCGTTCCCGAGTTCGATGTCCATGAGCACCAGGTCGAAGCGGTTCCGTGCCGCGAGGACCGCGGCCTCTCCGTTCGG
>JAEWSV010000261.1 GCA_023398155.1 Spirochaetota bacterium | reverse complement strand
CCCCTACTCCGGGACCGCGGCCGCCGGTGCTCCTGCCGCGGACATAGTCGGCGCTGGACGCAGGGCGGCCGAGGCGCTCGCCGCAGCGAACGCCGGCCTCAATCCGGCGAATCCTGCCGCGCGCGCGGACGTCGCCCTCGCGGTCGCGGAGATCGCCGATTTCCTGGAACGGAACGCGGCCGCCCTCCGCGCGCTGGAGGGTAGCTCCGCGGCTGAGGGCACCCGGAACGCCATCGCCCGGGAGGCGACGAGGGTCTGCGTGGAATCCATCCTTTCAGTGGATCAATTCGCCGAACTGGACGAGGCCGTGGTGGACGCCCTCCGCGGCCTCTACGCCGACTTCGTTGACCGGCTCGCCCGCACGTCGGCCGCCGAAGCAGCGGCGTCGGCTCTCCCCGTTCTGATAGAGGCGCACCGTCGCCGCATGGCGGCCATCCTCGCCCCGGTGCGGGGCCTCCTTCCGCCTCCCTCCGTACCCCGTCGCGATCCCGTCGTCTGCGCGGAATACTCCGCCTCCCTCCAGGCCGAGATCCTCGCCCTGGACGAAGAGCCCCTCCAGGAGCCCGTGCTCGACATCGGATGCGGCCGCCACGCGCGCCTCATCCGCCATCTCCGATCCCGAGGAATCGAGGCCTACGGCATAGAGCGATTCCCGCTCTCCGCCGAGGCCCGCTCGGACGGCCTGGACGACAGCGTCATAGTAGCCCAGGATTGGAACGCGTACGAATTTCCACCTCGCCGCTGGGGGACCGTTCTTTCCCACCTGGCCTTCTCCAACCATTTCGCGCGTCATGCCGCACGGGCGGAAGGACGGGACCTGGACTACGCCCAAAAATACCGTGAGATACTGGAATCGCTCGGGCAGGGCGGCACCTTCCGCTATGCCCCCTCGCTCCCCTTCGTGGAAAAGTTCCTCGATCCGACCGTCTACGCCGTCAGCATCCGGGATATCGGACCCGCAGGTTTTCCGTTCACGGCGACCATCATACGTCGGCAAGGAGAGTAACGATGCAACCGAACGATAGGAAAAATGCCGGTCGACTCAAAGCCGTGGGCTTCATCGTCTTCCTCGGCGTGGTGAGCCTCTTCGCGGATATGACCTACGAGGGGGGCAGAAGCCTCTCGGGGCAATACCTCAACCTGCTCGGGGCCAGCGCCTTCGCCCTCTCGGTCGCTGCGGGCCTCGGGGAATTTCTCGGCTACGGCTTGCGGTTCTTCTCGGGCCTCCTCGTGGACAAGTCCCGGCGATACTGGCTCATCATGTTCCTCGGCTACGGCATCCAGCTCGCCGCCCTCCCGATGCTCGCGCTCACGGGAGATTGGCGTTGGGCCATCGCCCTCCTGCTCTTGGAGCGGATAGCTAAGGCCTTCCGCAAACCGGCCGCAGATTCGGTCCTGGCCTATGCGGCCTCCGCCACCGGACGCGGCTTCGGGTTCGGCCTCCATGAGGCCATGGACCAGATCGGAGCCTTCCTGGGACCGGCCCTGCTCTCCCTCCTCCTCTTCCTCAACAAAGACGGCGCGGGTCTCGGCGGCCTCAGGATCGGCCTTTTCCTCCTTTTCATCCCCGCGGCCGCGGCCCTCGTCTCCCTCTCGGCCGCGCGCCATTTCTTCCCGCACCCGGACCGTTTCGAACTGGAAAGCAAGGCGGCGGTGATCGGCGCCAAGGGCATTTCCCGCGGCCTCCGGATCCTCATCCTGGCTTCCGGCTTCCTCGCCGCGGGCATCACCGACTTCCCGCTCATCGCCTTCCACCTCAACAAGGTCGGCTCCTTCCCCGCCGCCGCCATCCCCCTCCTCTACGCGGGGGCCATGGCCGTGGACGCGGCGGCGGCCCTCATCCTCGGCCGTCTCTATGATAGAATAGGGTACAAGACTCTCCTCGTCCTCTTCGGCGTGGAGGTCTTCACCGCGCCCCTCGTCTTCCTGGGGGGCGTACCCGCGATCCTCGTCGGCATGGCGCTTTGGGGCATCAGCACGGGCACCCAAGAATCGGTGCTCAAGGCCGCCATCGCGGACCGAACCGCCAAGGACTACCGGGGCCGCGCGTTCGGCCTTTTCCAGACGGTCTTCGGCGCCTTCTGGTTCGTCGGAAGCGCCCTGCTCGGTTGGCTCTACGGCTTTAGCATCCCGCTCCTCGTGGCGGCATCGATAGGATTCCAGACGGTCGCCCTCATCCTCGCGGTCATCTCGGGCGGCGTCCTCAAGAAGGAGAGCGTACAATGAAACGGATACTCGTTTACGGCATGGGCGGCATCGGCGGTTACATCGGCGCGAAGCTCGCCGCGGTCGCGGAGCGCGAAAAACTCGAACTCGTCTTCATCGCCCGCGGGGCCCACCTCGCGGCGATCACGGAAAAGGGCCTGCGCTACCGCGCCCCGGACGGAGCGGAATCCGTAGCCCGTCCGGCGCTCGCCGCGGACGATCCCGCGAAGGCCGGGAAAGCGGACCTCGTCTTCATCTGCGTGAAGGGCTACGACCTCGATGCCGCCTGCAAGGCGCTCCTCAGCGCCGTCGGAGAGGACACGGTCATCGTTCCGCTCCTCAACGGCGCGGACATCCACGAGCGCGTGCGCTCGATCGTGAAAGCCGGCGTCGTCCTTCCCGCGGGCATCTATATATCATCGACCATCGCGGAACCGGGCCTCGTCACGCACCTCGGCGGCAAGGGCAACCTCTTCCTCGGACGGGAACCGGGGAAGGGCGGTTACGACGGCGCGGAACTGCGCGCTCTCCTGGAAAAAGCGGCCATACCCTTCGAATGGTTCGAGGATCCCCTTCCCGCCGTCTGGACGAAGTACCTCTTCATCGCGTCCTACGGCCTCGTCACGGGCATGAGCGGCCGGCCCATCGGAGGCGTTATCG
>JAEWSV010000234.1 GCA_023398155.1 Spirochaetota bacterium | reverse complement strand
CTCCCATATCCGCGCCGCCGCGGTCATGGTCACGGGAAGCGATAGGACGGCGAGCGACGCGAGGGCGAGGAGCCCCAACCGCTTGAGTATCCGCCTGCCGCTCCTGGCTGCGGGGAGCGCGATCAGCGAGATGGCCGCGACTACCAAGCAGAGGAAAAGCGGCGAGGTCAGGAAGGGCCGGAGGACCTTCGATAAATAGAACAAGAAGGTCCCCACGGCTTCCTCCTTCCGTTATTGTACGAAGGCGTCCTTGAGGAGCGCCAAGTCCAACTGCGGGTAGACCGGGAAGCGGCCTAGGAGCTTCTCCACGCGGGACAGGGCCTCTGCCTTCGCCTTCGGCTCCACCACGTACTTGGCCTTGCTCTTCTTGGCGGGATCCTTGCCGTCGGGAGCGGGAGTCGTGTTCTTGAGGACTAGTGAAATGATCGAACCGAGTTCCGCCATCTCTCCGGTTCCCATGCCGAGGGAGGTAGTCGCGGCCGTGCCGATGCGGAGGCCCGAGGTATACCAGGGGCCGTTCGGATCGAAGGGGAGGCTGTTCCGGTTCAGGGTTATCCCGCACTCGTGGAGGGCGCTCTCCGCCTGCCGGCCGGTGAGGCCGAGGCCGCGCACGTTCACGAGCATGAGGTGGTTGTCCGTCCCGCCCGTGAGGACGTCGAGCCCGTTCTGCATGAACGAGGCGGCGAGGGCCTGGGAGTTCTGGACGATCTTGGCGGCGTAGGCCTTGAAGGCGGGAGCCCCCGCCTCGCGGAAGGCGAGGGCCTTGGCGGCGATGACGTGGGGGAGCGGGCCGCCCATGGTCAGCGGGCAACCCTTGTCCAGGGCCTCGGCGAATTCCATGGTGGAGAGGACCATACCCGCGCGGGGGCCGCGGAGCGTCTTGTGCGTGGTGGTCGTCACGACGTGGGCGTGCGGGAAGGGGCTGTAGTCGCCCGTAAAGACGCCGCCCGCCACGAGGCCGGCGAAATGCGCCATATCGACCATGAACACCGCCCCGACCTTGTCGGCGATGGCGCGCATACGCTTGAAGTCGATCTTGCGCGGGTAAGCGGAATAGCCGGCGAGCAGGATGAGGGGCTTCACCTCCATCGCCTGCTTTTCGATGGCGTCGTAGTCCAAGAGGCCGGTCTCCTTGGAGACCGAGTAGCCGAACACGTCGAACATGCGGGCCGACATGTTGTGCCGGTAGCCGTGGGTGAGGTGTCCGCCGGAATAGTAGTCCAGGCCGAGCAGTCGTTGGTTGCCGAGCGCGGTCTTCAGTTCCTTCCACTGGGCGTCGGTGAGCTTGTAGAGGTTGGTCTCGCCGAACTTCTCCAGCAGGGGGGATTCGACGCGGGTGGACAGGATGGCCCAGTACGCCAGGATGTTGGCGTCCGCGCCGCAGTGGGGCTGGACGTTTGCGTATTCGGCCCCGAAGAGCTTGCGGGCCTCGGCCGCGGCCAGGGACTCGATGGCGTCGACGTTCTCGTTGCCGGCGTAAAAGCGATGGTCGGGCATGCCCTCGGCGTACTTGTCCGTGAGGAGGTTCCCCATGGCGAGCTGCACGGCCATGGAACAGTAATTCTCGCTCGCGATGAGCTTCACCCGTTTCCGCTGGTTCTCCAGCTCCTTGACGATGGAGGATGCGATCTCCGGGGCGACGGCGGCGGTCTCCTGCAGGTTGCAGAGGTAGGCGAGCAGGGAGGTGTCGATCGCTTCCGGATTCGTCTTGGCGAGGTACGCGGCTACTGCGTTCTTGGGCATAAAGGTCTCCTTGATGGATCGTCCGGCCCAGGCGCGCGGTCGGAACAGTGTATTGCCGCTTCCCGATGGTGCTCCATCTTCGGCGCCGGTCGCGTATATGCCGGCATCGTAGCGCGCGCGAGCGGTCGGAATCAAGCGGGAAATGAAAGATGCTGGGTACCTGAAGCGAAACGGCCGATAATGGAATACATGAATACCCATGATGAGCCGCGCCTCCGCGGCGGAATGACCGTTCTCGGGGCTCTTTTCGCCGCCCTCTCGACCTTGTCGGGCGCGGTCGTGGCCATGGCCGCCGGTTGGCCGGCGGCGCTCATCGCGACCGTCGCGGCGGGGCTAGCCGCCTACATTCTGCTGGGTCGGCTCGGTCCGCGGAAAACTCCGGCCGGCCCAGCCGAAACTATCGGCCCGACGCCGGCCGCCTCTCCCGCGGTCGCGCCCGCCGCGCCTCCTGCGGAGAAGCCGATTCCGGCCGATCGCATCGACCCGCTGACCGGTTTGCCCAACACGAACGGGCTCCTCGCCTGGTTCGCGGAGAAAGGGCCGCGCCTCGCCGCGGACGGGAAGGGCATCGTCGTCATCGTGGCCCGCCTGGATGATTTTCAGCCCCTGATCGCGGCCCGCGGCCAAGGGGTCGCGGACGCCGTGCTCGTGGAAGTGGCCGCCCGCGTCACCATGGTGGCCGGAGACGACGGGATCGCCGCGCGCACGGACGGCGAAGAGTTCGCGTCCGTCGTCGCGGTCGTGCCCGACCGTTCGGCAGCGGTCGCCAAGGAACGAGCGGGCCATCTCCTGGACATGATCGGACGCCCCGTAGAACATCCCACGGGAATCGTTTGGATCGGCGGCTCGGTAGGTGCCGCCATGGGATCCCCGCTTGACGGGGAAGCCACGCTTGAGCGGGCCCGACGCGCCCTCTCCCAGGCGGTGCGGCTCGGCCGCGGACAATGCGTGGTGGACGCGGAGCGCTCGTGAGCCCTCACGCTGCGCGGGAGGCGCCGGTCACCCCGCCTTCTTACCCAATCTGAAAAAGTCCTCCACCGCGGTGCAATAGGCGATACCGCTCCCGGGTTCGGAAAGGCAGGGGACTTCCTTCACGGCGTTGAGGACGGCGTCAGCCTTTTCCGCATCGACGAGGATGAGCAGCAGCTCCTTTTCAGGAACCAAGGTGATGCCGAAAAACCTCACGTCCTCTTCCTTGCCGGTGCCGCGGGCGTTGACCACGGTGCCGCCGGTGGCTCCGGCTTTCCGGGCGGCGGCCATGGCGTCGTCCGCGTAGCCGCGGTTCACGATGAAGGTGATGAGCGCGTGTTCGGTCTTGATGTCCATGGAGGGTCTCCTTGCGGAAGCCGGGGCTGATTCCGTCGCCGCCGCCCCGGTCGAAATATGCCTGAGAATATGGGAAACGTCGATCTGCATGACGATGCCGGCGAGGTGCTTGGCCGCGCCTACGTGCGCCCGTAGCGCGTTCTTGATCGGGTCGATGGCTTCGTCCGACGTGAGCGTAAAGACGAGATCCTTCTCGGTATCTCCGATGCTGAAAAAATCCAAGAGCAGGCTTTCCGCCGTACCCCTGCCGATGACTATGGTGCCGCCGCGGGCACCCGCGGCTTTGGTGAGGGCAACGAGCTTTTCTCCTTGGCCCCGGTTCACGATGCTGATCAGCAACTTTCCGTGGGTGTAAACGGCTCGGATTCTATCGGTCATTCGGCTGATTCCTTCGCGGCTTTCGCCGCGGCTTCCGCGAGGTGAGGGACGGCCGCTTCCCTCGCTTTGCGCTTGAATAGCAAACCCAGAACCTGGATCGCGATGAGCGGCGTCATCGCGATCATGGCAATGACGCCGAAGGCGTCGGTGATGGGGTTTCCCCCCGAGGCGGAGGACGCGCCGAGGGTGAACGAGAGGATGAAGGTGGAGGACATGGGCCCTGAAGCGACGCCGCCCGAATCGAAGGCGATGGCGGTGAAGAGGGGCGGGCAAAAGAAGGTGAGGACCAGGGCCGCGGTATAACCCGGGATCAGGAACCACCAGATGCTGATGCCGGTGACCACCCGCAGCATGGCGAGCGCCACCGCTACCGCAACCCCGATGGAAAGGGCGACGAGCATGACCCGTTTCCTGATATAGCCGCCGGAAACCTCTTCCACCTGGTTGTTGAGGACCCAGATGGCGGGTTCCGCCAGGACTACCACCGCGCCCAGGACCAAGCCGATGGGAATGAGGATCGCGTTGTGCTCCATGGAGCCTATGATCCCGCCGATGGCCGATCCGACGGGAAGGAACCCGCCGTTGACGCCCAAAAAAAAGAGGACGAGGCCGAGGAACGAGTAGATGAGGCCCTTGACCGTACGCGCGAGCTGGTGCCGAGGCATGCGGAGGAGCGCTATCTGGAAGACGAGGAACATGAGGGCGAGCGGGCCGAGGGCCTTCGCTACATCCCGAACGGTCTCGGGTACAAGATGCGCGAAAGTCCGGACAATGCCGAGCGTTTCGGAACTTTCCCCGACGGGGGCGGGCGCGCCCGCGCTTCCCTTGTTGAGGATACCCATGAGCAGTACCGCGATGATAGGACCTATGGAGGCGAGCCCTACCATGCCGAAGCTGTCGTCCTCAGAACCCTTCCCTTTCCTCACCGCTGAGACGCCCACGCCCAGGGCCATGATGAAGGGCACGGTCATCGGCCCCGTGGTAGCGCCTCCGGCATCGAAGCCCACTCCGAGATACGCGGGAGCGGCGAACGATGCGAGGGCGAATACGAGGACGTAGAAGCCCACCAGGAGGAATCGATAGGGTATGCCGAGGATGGTCCGACCGAAACCTACGGCGACGAACAAGCCGACCCCCAGCCCGATCATCATGACGAGCGCGGTCTGCGATATGGAGGGGTCTACCGTAGCCGCTTGGATGGCGAGCACCCGCACGTCGGGCTCCGCGACAGTGATGAAGAACCCGACGATGAAGCCCACGACGAGCATGAGGCCGAGGCTTCGTTTGGCGACGAGCGTCGCCCCGGTTTTCTGTCCTACCGGAAGCACGCCGATGTCGGTGCCGAGCAGGAAGACGCTCAGGCCGACGATGATGAGCGCTCCGCCGATGAAGAATTGCGCCAACAGCGCTCCCCCGATAGGCGCTATCGTCAGATTAAGGAAGAGCACTATGAGGAGGATCGGGAGAACCGACGCTCCGGTTTCCTTGAATTTGGAAAGCAGATTCATTGACCCGTAATTCCTCCGGCTACTCTAGCTGCAAACGCACGCTCTTTCCAGTATTCATCCCACGGCGGGGGTAAATGAAGGCGATAAATACGTTGCCGCCGAATGGTGCAGCTAGTACTCTTTTCATACCCCTTTCTACACTTGAGGAGCCCTCATGAACATCGTGTACCTGGTCGTGCCTTCCTTGCTGATCGCGGTCGTGTTGGCCGCCGTCTGGCTCGACCGCTGGAGCGTGCCGGTCATCCTGGTCGCCCTCGGGGCCGGCATCATTTTCGGCAGCGATGTCCTCAACCTCTGGGATTTCGGCAATTTCGAATTGACCAATCAGGTCGCCAACCTGGCCCTCGTCTTCATCCTGTTCCAGGGAGGATTCGGGACCAAGAAGGAAGACTTCAAGGCGGTCGCCCTGCCCGCCGGCGGGCTCGCCACCTGGGGCGTCGTGCTGACCGCAGCCGCCACCTTCGCGGTCCTCCGGTTCGCGCTCCATTGGCCGAACGAAAAGGCCCTGCTCATCGCCGTCATCATCTCTTCCACCGACGCCGCGGCGACCTTCTCCATCCTGCGTCGGCAAGCTCTCCCCCGCTCGCTGTCCTCCACCTTGGAGATCGAGAGCGCGGCGAACGACCCGATGGCGATCCTCCTTACCCTCGCTGCGGTTCAGACGTTCGCCACCGGCTCGTCGCAAGGCCTTTTCCTGATCGTCGTCTTCCTTTGGAAGGCCGCTATGGGGCCGCTCATCGGCTGGACCCTTGCCCGGCTCTCGCTCTGGCTCTTCAATCGCCTCACTCCGCAAGACCGCGGCTACTACTACGTCCTTTTTCTCGGGATCGTCCTCTTGACCTACGGCCTCGCCGAAGCGGTCCAGGCCAGCGGGATGCTCGCGGTCTTCACCGCGGGCTACGTCCTGGGGAATCGGCCCTTCGTGCACAAGCAGGGCGTTTCTAACTTTTCGGCCGCGATATCCACGATCGCCAATATCGGGATGTTCGTGCTCCTGGGACTCCTGGTC
>JAEWSV010000197.1 GCA_023398155.1 Spirochaetota bacterium | reverse complement strand
CGCGGCAGGTCGGTGAGCTTGGTGGCGGTGCCTCCGCCGGAACGAGCCGACTTTGAGCGGAACTGCGCCCTCGCTGCGCTCGAGCGGCTCCGGAGCGATTCGCGGCGCTCCGCCGTATTCGTGTTGGACGCCCGTAAGGGAAGCGAGGACCTCATCCATGCCTTCGCGACCTGAGCGTCTCCGCGGAATACTGCGCGGGATCCTTCGCTTGGCCGCCGCCCTCGCGATGGCGATCCTGCCCCCGGCGGCCCTCGCTCGGTTCTTAGGCGCCGAAGGTCCCCTCGCGCTTCTTTCCGTTTGGAGCGGATCCGTAGTCGTCCTCGCCGGTGCTGCGCTCGGCCGTCGATCAGAGGTCGTTCCGCCGAACGCTCCATCGCGCCGCCTCTCCTTCGCAGCCGGCCTCATCGCCGCGATCGCTGGAGGGGCGGGAGTCCTCGTCGCGCTCGTGCAGCTCAACGTCGCGCGCCGTTCGCTCGCGGAAGCCTGGATCGGCCTGGCGCGGCAGGGCGAAGCCTTCGGTTTCTTTTCATTTTTCGCCGCGGAATTGTACGCGCTCTTCTGCTTGGGCTCGGCGCTCCTCTGCGCGGCGCGGAGGCCGCTTTCCGCCATGGCAGCCCTGCTTGCCTCCACGGCCTTCGCCGTGGGCGTCATTTGGGGCGACGCTCGGTCGCTCGCGGTCGCCATCGTCACCGCTGCCGCGGTCCCCGTATTCGCCGTCCGTTCCCGCCCGGGGGTGACGGCGTTCGGCCGGTTGCGAGCGGCGATTCCGCCCGCGGTCGTCGCCGTACTGGCGGCCCTGCCGTTCGCCTTCCTGGGGCGGGGCGGCTCGTCCTACCCGATCCTGCGCCCCTTCGATTTGACGCCCGTCGTGCGCTCCATCGTGCCGTCCTTCCCCCTGTTGCTCGAAGTGCCGGGGTACGGTTTCGAAATAGGAGCCGCGCGGTTGGCTCCGAATATCTATCTCTCCGACGGGGTCCTCTTTGAAGCGGAAGGCGATGGACCGGGTCTCCGCTACGTCGTTTCTTCCGTATATTCGGATTGGTCGGAAGGCTCGTGGCGGGAGTCGGCCGCGTTCGGGAAAAACGTCTCCGTCGTGCGCAGGGATTCGCCGCGGCCGCGGCCGGCGGGCGCCCTCAGGCTACGGCTCGACGAGGATTTCTACAGCGTCGTCCCCGTGGAACGGCAGACCGCGACGGTCACCTTGACTGGCGCGGCGCCCGAGACGGAAAAAGCGACGTTGAATCAGGGCGTCCGTTTTTCAGGCGTGGCGCGGCGCGGGCTCGAGGCGGACCTGGAAAGACCGTCCGGTAGGGACGCTGGGGGAGAAAGCGACGCCGAGGACGCGCCCGGCGGGCGCTGGACTGTTCCGGGGGCCGATGAGTCCGGCAGGATCGCCGCGTTGGCCCGCGCCCTCGTCGCGCGCGCCGGGCCTACGGCGGGCGCCCTGGGCCCGGACCGGGATCGAGCGGTGATCCGAGCCATCTTGGACCACTTCAAGGAAGGGTACGCGTACGCGCTTAACGTACGCGGCGGCGCGGACGGGGAAGTCGCTCTCGAACGTTTCCTGTTCGAGGAGCGGAAGGGCTACTGTCTCCATTACGCTACCGCCTTCACCCTCCTGGCTCGCTGCGCCGGGATTTCAGCCCGCGTCGTGGAAGGTTTTCGCGTATCCCTCGGCGAGACGGGGCGCGGGACCGTCAAAGGCGTCGACGCGCACGCGTGGGTCGAAGCCTGGGTCGACGGCGCCTGGCGCGTCTTCGAGCCGACGCCTCCCTTCGCTTCGCCGAACCCGTTCGCGTATCTCGCCGCGGGAGATGCGGCCGCGCGGCGACAACTGGAGACTCTTTTCGGCCGACCCGCGAGCGTCCGCGGCGAGGAGCGTGAGTCGGCCGGCGCGCCGGTCCTCTTCGCGTGCATCGCCCTGGCGATCGCTTCGTTGATAGCCGCTTACGCGGTTACGCGATTCGCCGCTGTTCCCCGCGGTAACCCGGAGGTGCGCGCGGAGAAGCGGCGGGCGAAGAAATTAGTGCGGTACGCCAAATCCCTCGGCCTGGCCGGTCCGGAAACGCTCGGCTGGACCGGGTGGGCCCGAGCTGCCGGGTCCTTCGTGGAGGATCAGGAGGCGCGGGGCGGCCGTCCCGCGCGGAGGATCGCCGCGCTCCGCGGCGCGGAGAAAACCGCGGAGCGAATGATCTCGCTCACGTTCGACGTGGAATCGCCCTGATTCCGCGGCTCTGCTCTCTCTATCTCGGGCGGCTACGCGTCTCAGGCAAACCGGACTTCGCCCCGTTTACCGTAGGATCGGACGAGCGCGGCGAGTCGTTGCGCTTCGGCGGGAGAAACGGAAGGCCGATTATTCCATTCCTCCTCCAAGCAATTACCCGCCCTGAACGGAGCGAAATACCAAGGGGCATCATCCACGAGCGGGATGAGGGCGGCGATGTCGGTCTCCGTGAACCAATCGCTCCCGAGCGCGAGGCTGCGGAATTCGTGCGCGATGCGCGAGGCTGCCAGGATGGCCGCGGACCGAGCAACGGCTTCGGAGGGGAGACCCGCGACGGCCGCCGAGTCGGACGAACCTTCGCGCGGTTCGGAATGGATTCGCGGCGCGGCCAACGCGGCATACCGTTCCGGCGCGAGCTTGAGATCCATGGC
>JAEWSV010000084.1 GCA_023398155.1 Spirochaetota bacterium | reverse complement strand
GACTTGGACTTCATCGCGGACGGCCTCGTATTCCCGGACCGGAGCCTCAAGCCGGCCATGGCAGAGTGCGCCTTCCTGTTCCGTCCCATCCGCGCGTACGCGGGTCTGCCGATGGACTACTTCGTCCGGAAGGAACGGCACGGCGGTTCCGCCTCCGCGCACGCCGCTCCCGTCTGGGGCACGGTCTTCGTGGAGAACCGCTTCGACTTCATCGACCTCGGCGGTTTCGAACTTTCTTGGAATGTCGTGTCAGGAGACCCCGCTCGATCCGAACGCGACGGGCTGGTCGCGGCCGGGACGGTGAAGCTACCGTCCATCCCGGCGGGCGGGATGGAGCGCGTGGAGCTGGGCTTCCCGGTTTCCGGCCGGTCGGCCGAGGCTCTCGCCGCCGCCCTCGCGGAAGGCGAATGCGTCCTTACCCTGGAATTTTCCCTCGCGGCGGACGCCCCTTGGGCGGACGCGGGGCACGTCGTTGCGCGCGAGCAACTCCCGCTTTCGCCGCCGCCTTCGCGCATCGAATTCCCCCGGTCCGCGGGGACCGGCGCCGCGCCCGCAGATTCCGGCGCCGCGTCCGCCGGGAGAGCCGGCGGCTTGACGCCGACCTTCGGCTCCGACGGCTTCCTCACCTCGCTCAAGACCGCCGCGGGCGCGGAACTGCTCGCGTCTCCCCTCGTCCCCAATCTTTTCCGCTCTCCGACCCAGAACGACGGGCTCAAGAACTTCATGGCCCTCCGGGGGAAGCCGGATTTTAGCTTCTACTACACGGACAAGGCGATGTACGGGTGGTTGGACGCGGGATTGAACGACCTCCGCTTCACGCTTGAGTCCGTGGACGCGAAGGGGTCCGCGGACGCCACGGGGTCCGCCGCGGGCGGGGCCGGGCTCCTCTTCCGCAGCGCGCATCGCTTGGCTACGGGCGCGAAGGCCCGCGTGGGCCGCTTCGTCCAGACCTGGATAGCGGAGGCTGACGGCCGCGGGGGTTCGGCGCTCCGCGCCGAGTTCGTCTTCGACCTGGATCCTCGCCTGTGCGAGTTGCCGCGCGTCGGACTCGTCTGTTCGCTCATCCCTTCGCTGGACGCGGCCCGCTGGTTCGGCCTCGGCCCGCACGAGGCTTATTCCGACCGGAAGGCGGGTGCTCGGCTCGGCGTGTGGGAGGCCGATCTCGCGGGCCTCTCCGTGCCCTATATCCTGCCGCAGGAGAACGGGAATCGCCACGAGGTGCGCTGGGCCGAGTTCGGTCCCGCATCCGGCGGCGGGGAGGGGCTCAGGGTCGCGGGAGAGCCTCGCTTCGATTTCTCCTTGACTCCGTATACGGACCGCGAACTCTGGGAGGCGAAGCATTGGGATCGTCTTCCCGCTTTCGCGGCGGCGGCCGCGCGGGGTCCCGTGCTGCACCTGGACGCCATCCAGCGCGGCGTCGGGACCGCGACCTGCGGACCGGATACGCTCGAGAAATACCGGGTGCGGCCCGGCGTCTATCGGATGACGCTCAAGTTCGCGTCTTTATAGGAGGAGGCGGCAATGCGCATACTATTCATCGGCGGCACCGGGAACCTGTCGTACGACAGCTCCCTCCGCGCCGTTGCCCTGGGGCATGAACTCTACCATCTCAACCGCGGGAAACGCGCCGACCGGCGGATCGACGGCGTGGTGAACCTGACCGCCGACGTCGGCGACGAGGTCGCCGTCCGAGAGGCGATCGGGAAGCTGGAATTCGACGCGGTGGTGGACTTCATCGCGTTCACGACGGATCAAGTGGAACGCGACCTGCGCCTCTTCCGGGGCAGGACCGGCCAATACGTCTTCATATCCAGCGCTTCGGCCTACCGGAAACCTCCGGTCCACCACGTCATCACCGAATCGACGCCGCTGCACAATCCGCATTGGCGATACTCGCGCGACAAGATCGCCTGCGAGCGGCTCTTGGACGCCGAGTGGAAGGAACGCGGTTTCCCGGTCACCATCGTACGGCCTTCGCATACCTACAGCCGAGGGTGGGTTCCGACGGCCTGGACCTCCCCGGATTTCACCGTGGCCGCCCGCATGCTCGCCGGCAAGGAGGTCATCGTGCACGGCGACGGCCAGTCGCTCTGGACGCTCACCCACACCCGCGACTTCGCGGTCGGTCTCGTTGGCCTCTTGGGCAATCCGGCGGCCGTCGGCGAGGCCGTGCAGATCACGGGCGACGAAGCCTTGACCTGGGAATCCATCCACCGCATCGTCGCCGCCTGCCTCGGCGTGGAGCCCGCGATCGTCCACGTACCCTCGGACTTCATCGCCGCCGTGGACCCGGAGATGGGCCAGCACTTCCTCGGCGACAAGACCTACTCGGCCCTCTTCGACTGTTCCAAGCTGAAGCGCCTCGTGCCGGAGTTCCGCACCACGATCCCCTTCCAACAGGGCATCCGCGAGTCCATCGAATGGCTGCTCGCCGATCCCTCCCGGCAGACGATCAACGCGGAGATCGACGCGGTCATAGAGAAGGTGCTCGCCGCTTGGAAACGGGGGATGAAGGCCGCGCTGGGCTGACGGCCCGGCCGGCGGGTCGGTAGCAGCCCTCGGCTCGGCTCGGCCTGAGCCGCCGGCCCGCGGCCCTCATTTCAGGAAATCTTCCCGCTGCGGGCTGAACACGTCCAGGACGTGCGAGTCGGTGACGGCTACGCAGCCGTGGCGGACGTTCGGCGGCGCGTAGAGGGAGTCGCCCTTGCGGACGCGGAAGGTTTCGTCGCCCATCGTGAAATCGAGTTCCCCGTCCAGGACGTAGATGATCTGTTCGTGCGGATGCTCGTGCATCGCGCCGACGCCGCCGGGAGCGAAATGCATCTCGGAGGCCATGAGGGCGCCGCCGCGGGCTTTGATGGTCCGGTCGGATTTGGGATCGAGCTGTTTCGCTTTCATGTCCTTGGCGAAGAAGAACGGCATTTCGAGCCTCCTGGATCTTGGATGGTGAGCGCTCCCGCGGGCGATTCCTGCGCGGAGGGAGCGGCGGTTCCATTATACGACGACTACGTCGCGGACGCCGAGGGATCGGGCCGTTTCCGCGAGCCCTTCCATGGTCCGGTCGTCCGCGGCGGAGAGGTCGCGGTACCGTTCCCGTACGCCCGCTTCCCGGTACCGGATGAGCTTATAGCGCCCGCCCGAGGGGGAAGCCGCGATCACGCGGGAAACCTCGCGGACGGTGAGCTCCGCGTCGAAGCGGCCGGCGACGACGACGGTCCTGACCTCCTGGAGC
>JAEWSV010000178.1 GCA_023398155.1 Spirochaetota bacterium | reverse complement strand
CGCCGGAAGCCTGCCATTGCTGGCCATCGCGGTCCTGCGGCTTGCCGCTCGACCGACCGCCCCTGCGGCGAGATGACCGGCGCCTGCTGCTGCCGTTCTTATCGTTCTCGTTCATGGAGCGCTCCTGGATTGGCGACGCCGAGGAGCTCGTCGCCCAAAACTTGCGCGATCCGCCGGATCGCGTCGGAAAGATACTTCCGATCGTCGATCAAGCGTTTGAGTTCCTCGATTCTGCGGGAATCTTCAGGATTCCCGGCTTCCGCAATCATACACGCTCCGTAAACGCCGATGCAAGGTGCCGTATACCGTCCGCTCCGATGAATACGAGATCGAAGCGGATGGCCATTCTGTTATATTCTCGATGGAGTGCGAGGAAAATTTTAGCCGTTTCGACGATGCGGTCGATCTTCCGGCCGTCCACGGCGCGTTCGAGGTCTTCGAAGCCGTATTTGGTCCAAGTCTTGACCTCCGTGAAGACCACCGTTTCCCCGTCGAGCGCGACGATGTCCACTTCCCCCCGACGCGTCCGGAAATTCCGCGCGATGACGCGCAGACCTTCGGATTCGAGCAATCGGGCCGCCCGATCCTCGCCGCTCTTTCCCTCGGCGCTCCGGTTCACTTCAGCTCACGACACGCCCGAGAAATCTTTAGGATCGATGGCGCGCGCGATGAAGAGCCCCTTCTCGGACAGGAGGTCCACCGTCTCTCCCTCGTCCTGCTCGTACGCCTTCCCGAATTCGTCGATGAGGATACGGATGCGGGGGCGCAGGGGAGCTTCCCCGTGGACTTCCACGACGCGGGATACGGCGCCGTTATTCAGGAGCACGATGGAGCCGATGGGATAGATTCCCATGGTCCGGATGAACGCCTTGAGCACGTCCGGATCGAAGCGGCGCGAGTTGTCGGAGAGTAGGTTCTTCATGGCCTGGTAGCCGACCATCGAGTTGCGGTAGGATTTTTCGCTTACCATCGCCTCGAACGCGTCGGCGACCGTCACGATGCGCGCGCTCAGTTCGATCTCCGCGCCCGCGATGCGGCGCGGATAACCGTCGCCGTCCCACCGTTCGTGGTGTTGGAGCGCCACCATGCCGACGTCTTCGGAGTAGAGGAGCTCCTTGCAGATGATCTTGTAGGCATAGAGCGGATGCGCCTTCATCCGCTGCGCCTCGTTGTCCGAAAGGCCGCCCTGCTTGTCGATGATTTCCTTCGGCAGCTTGAGCATGCCGACGTCGTGGAGCAGGGCGCCGGTGACGAGGTGGAGGACCTTATGGTTCGGCAGCTTCATCTCGATCGCGATGAGCGTAGAAAGGATGGCGACGTTGACGGAGCTCTTGGCGAGCTCGTGACCCGACACCTCTCCCCCGAGTATGAAGCCGATGATCTGGTCACGGCTCTCCCGGACGGCCTGGAGGAGCCGGCTCGCGATGGCGTCGATGGAGCGCGTCTCCACCGACAGGCCTCCGGCGATCTGCTCGAATACGGTGTTGAGCCGATCGATGAGATCCATATAGGCGCGATAGACGCTCTTGTTCTCCTGGACCGCCGAAAGGGAGAGTATCTTGGACGAACCGCGGGGGAGCTGCGGTTCGATGCCGGCCGCCTTCCCCGCCGCCTTCTTGGCCGCCGATCCGACGGCGGCGGCGGCGACGACTTCGCCGTCGGAATACACGTCGGAGATGCCCCAGCCCTTGAGCCTGTCTATATCCTTCTGGCGGATAGCGATACCCGCAGGAACCAGTAGGTTCTTGCCTTCGATGTAAACCGGCCCTGAAAATGACTGTCCTTCACGTAGCGAATCGATCGCTATTTTCTTCATCCTTCTTCCTCTGCCATCACGAATGCAAGCACTGCGGCTACCGCTTGCCAGCAGTCCGCAGGGATGTACGCTCCTATCTCCGCGGCGTCGAGCAGCGCCGCGAGCGCCGCGTCTTCCACGATCTCTACGCCGGCCGCGGCCGCGAGTTCAATCATCCGCTCGGCTTCCCTGCCGCGCCCCTTTGCGACGACGCGCGGTGCCGGTTCTTCGTCGTCGTACGCGATCGCGGAAGCGGTACGCATCTCAAGCCTCCGCATCAAGGACCGTCGGAAAATCGGATCGCGCTTCAGGGAAGCGCGCTTCATCCCGCGACGCGGACACCTGGACGTCATGGCCTAAGGGTTCGAACACCGCGGCGAGCGCCGCGCGGACTCGCGCCGAGTCCATCCCGAAGGGCGGATCGGCGGAAACCCGGAGCGACGGGGACGGAGCGCCGAGACGATCGGCATCGAATGACCACGTCCGCCCCCCGGCCGCGACATCCACCGCCCAACGCCCGACCCTACCAAGGCCGGAACCATGATTAGCTAATAATAGTATGCGCACGACCGCGCGGAATTCAACGCCTTCCCGTTCAAGCCGAACCGGGAACACGACCCACCGCGTCCCGTCCGAGGCGGGAAGCCGGTTCAAGTACGAGAGCGCGTCGCCCGCGGCGGCGAGTTCGCCGAAACGGCCCCGTAGTTCCTCGGCGGATGGAGAACCTGATCTCTTGCGCTCCGTCTCCTCGGCGCCTTGCCGCTGCCGCGGGTCCGAGCCCTGTCTCCGGCCCCCTTCCTTTCCGTCGCCCTCCGCGCGGGCGTCAATCGCCGCGACGTACTCGCCCAACGCCTCATCCGAAAGGCGCGCCCCTTTCGCTTCCGCGGCGACGGCGGCGAGCGCCGCCGCCTCGCGGTCTCCGCCTAGGCGCAGCGCCGCCCGACGGAGGGCCTTGAGCGCGGAAGGGGCCAAAGCGAGGCCGAAAGCGCGGGCGAAGGAAACCAGTGACGCGGAGAGTCTATCCGCGGGAAGGCCGAAGCCGCGGAGGAAGGCGGCCTCGCTCAACGCCGCTCGTCCCGCCGCCGCCCCCTCGGGCGGCGCGGGCTCCGTCCCCCGACCGAGGAGGCGCAGCGCGAAGCCTTCTCCGAAACGCTCGACGCGTAGACGTATGAGGCCTTCGGCTTCTGCGCCGCGGACGCCGAGCCGTCCGAAGGGCGTTTCCAAGAGGAGGAGCCCGTCGGGCCTCCGTCCGCGGACGCGGGCGGAAAAAACGAAACCGGGCCGCCCCCATTCGGGGCTCCCGGCTTTTGAGTCCAAATCGACGATATCGGTGAATCGCACCCCGCGGGGCGAATCGACGTCGCTTCGGGCGGACGCCGCGGCTCTCGGCCGCGGATCGCCTGGACGCCCCGGCGCCGCGAGCGCCACGATGGGACCTTAGTCCTGCGCGGTCTCGGTAACGCCGGTGGTGGGGATGACCAAGGATTTCTTGCTGCGGATGAGCTCCTTGATCTTGGCGGCCTTGCCGATCTTCCCGCGGATATAGTAGAGCTTCGCGCGGCGGACCTTACCGGGGCGCATGAGCTCGACCTTGGCGATGCGCGGCGAGTACATGGGGAACACGCGTTCCACGCCGACGCCGTAGGAGTTCTTGCGGACCGTGAAGCTCTTGCCGACGCCGGAGTTCTTCATGGAAATCACCAGGCCTTCGTACACCTGGATTCGCTCCGTCTTGCCTTCGACGATCTTGAAGTGGACCTTCACCGAATCACCGACCTTGAAGCCGGTGGGCTCGTTCGTCATCTGGGAGGCTTCAATCGCCTTGATCTCGTTCATGCTCATCCCCCTCGGACCCCGTCGCCGTGTACGACGGGCTCTGCAATTCCTGTAAAATCGCCTTCATCTCGGCGTCCAGCCCACCGGAAGCCAACGCGCTCCGGATCAGCTCAGGGCGTACGCGCAAGGTTTTTTCCAACCTTTTGCGGAGCCGCCAACGCCTGATATGCTCATGGTGCCCCGAAAGGAGTACTTCCGGGACCCGCAGAGTACCATAAAGTTCCGGCCTTGTATACTGGGGGTACTCCAGAAGCCCGTCGGAGAAACTCTCTTCCGTAAGGGATTCCGCCGTGATTACCCCGTCCACGAGCCGGTACGTCGCGTCGATCACGGCCAAGGCCGCGACCTCCCCCGACGAAAGAACATAGTCGCCGATCGAAACCTCGTCGTCGACATAGGCATCGATGATGCGCTGATCGATGCCTTCGTACCGCCCGCAGAGGAGGATCAAGTCCCGCTCCCGGGCTAATTCCGCGGCCAGCTCCTGGTCGAACGGCCTGCCCGACGGGGTCAGGAACACCACCCGAGGTCGCATCGCCCCATCGATCCCCGCGTCCGCGGAGTTACCGACCCCCGCGATCTTCGACATCGCGCCGGCCGCCTCGAGGGCCCGGCCGAGCGGCTCGCTCAGCATCAACATGCCCGCGCCTCCGCCGTACGGAGCGTCGTCGCACTTATGGTGCTTGTCCGTCGCGAAGTCGCGGATATTCACCGACCTGCAAGCCACGACCCCGCGCGAGATCGCCTTCGCCATTATCGAGTTGGCGAAATAGGCGTCCACGATGTCCGGAAACAGGGTCAGGACCGTGAAGGTCACTCGAGCATCCACCGTTCGCGGAGCATCGCGGTCCGTTTTTCCAGGTCGATTTCCCCGAAAAATTCGTTCCGGAACGGCACCAGGCGACGGCTCCCGTCTCTTAGGCTAATCTCCGCGAGCTGCCCGCCCCCGCCTTCCAGCACGTCGGTCAACTCGCCGAGGGTTTCGGCTTCCTCGCTTCCAGGGCCGCCGCTCTCGTCGGCGGCGAGGATCACCGAGAGGCCCCGGAGGTCCTCTATATAGTACTCGTCATCGGCTAAGGGAGCCGCAGCCTCGCGCGGCGCCACGAGTTCCGCGCCCGCGAGCGGCTTGGCCGCTTCGGGCGTATCGATTCCCTTGAATTTCATGACGAAGGACGCGGCGGTTCCGCCGAATTCCTCGACCTGGTATTTCCTTTCGGTTTCCTTGAGACGCAACGTGACTCGCTCCAAGGATTCCAGATGAGCGGTCTCGCCGGAAGGCACGTGGATTTTCACGAACCCTTTGACCCCGAAGGGGGAACCGACTATCCCGATGACGAAGCTATCGATCACGCGCGCGTTCCGTCAGTCCAGTATCTCCAGGGCGGTCCTCTTGCCGGACTTCACGGCCGCGGCCTGTAAAACCGTGCGGATGGCCTTGGCGATGCGGCCGTGCTTACCGATGACCTTCCCGATATCCTCGTTCGCGACGCGGAGCTCCAGGATGGTGGAGCTCTCGCCCTCGATCACGTTCACCGAAACGGCCGACGGATCGTCGACGAGCGACTTGGCGATATATTCGATCAGATCCTTTTCCATGCGCTTCCTCCAGGCCTAGACGTGAAAAGTCCGCCCTCGACTCGCCCCGCGAGATGCCGCGGTCGGGCGAGGAGGACGGACCGGCGAGCCGCCGCGGCGGAAGAGCCGTTTAGAGGGTGAAGCTCTTTTTATTGAGGATCTTCCGGACGGTGTCCGTGACGGTCGCGCCGTTGTTGATCCAACCGCGGATCTTGTCGGCGTCGAACGAGCTCTGCTTGTCTTCAGCTTCGATGGGATGGTAGATCCCGAGATCCTCGATGGTCTTGCCGTCGCGCGGAGCGCGATTGTCCATCACGACGATACGATAAAAGGGGCGCTTCTTCGTTCCGAATTTCTTGAGCCGTATTCTGGCGCTCACGAGTGTCCTCCTCAAGGCTTCCCCTCTTCGGGGCGGGCCGAACAGTACGATGATATGGCATGCCCAGGACGCCGACGAGTCCGTGATCACGCAAGCGTTATGTTTATACTAATTCGCTCGCTTAGTCAACGCGTTCCGCCCTGCATGCGGGCCATCATGGCCTGGGCGGCGGCGGGATTCTTGTTGAGCTTGGCCATCTTCTTCATCATCGTCCGCGTCTTCTCGAATTTCTTGAGCAATCGGGCGACCTCGCCGACGGAGGTTCCGGACCCGCGGGCGATGCGGGAACGGCGCGAGGGACCGATGATGAGATAGTTGGCGCGTTCTTTCCGGGTCATGGAGGAAAGGATGGCTTCCTGGCTCTTCAACCCGGCTTTATCGATATCGGCCTCGCTCACCTGCCCCGCCATGCCGGGGAGCATCTCCAGCATCGACTGGAGGGATCCCATCTTCTTCACCCTGCGGAGCTGGTCCAGCCAGTCCTCAAGGGTGAAGTCCTCCTTCTCCATCTTGCGCTGGAGCTCTTCGGCCTCCTGCTTGTCGACGACTTCCTGGGCCTTCTCCACGAGGCTGACGACATCGCCCATGCCGAGGATGCGGCCCGCGACGCGGTCGGGATGGAAGGGGTCCAGGTCCTCCATCTTTTCGCCCACGCCGACGAACTTGAGCGGCACCCCGGTTACGGTCTTGAGCGAGAGGGCAGCGCCGCCTCGGGTGTCCGAATCGAACTTGGTGAGGACGACGCCGGACAAGCCGATCTTCTCGTGGAAGGCCTTGGCGATGTCCACCGCGGATTGTCCGGTCATGGAGTCGGCGACGAGGAGGAGCTCGTCCGGCTTGGCCGCGTCGCGCACGCGGACCAGCTCGGCCATCATCGCCTCGTCCAGCTGGAGGCGGCCCGTGGTGTCCACGATGACCGTATCGATCAGGTTCTTTTTGGCGTACGCGAAGGCGCCCTTCACCACCTTGACCGGATCTTTGGCCCCTTCTTCCTTGTAAACCGCCACGCCGACCTGGGACGCGAGGACCGAGAGCTGCTCCACCGCCGCCGGCCGCACGAGGTCGCAG
>JAEWSV010000057.1 GCA_023398155.1 Spirochaetota bacterium | reverse complement strand
CACGACGGCCCCGAGGCCGACGCCCGAGGGGAGGATCCAGATTACGGCGATGAGGACCAGGGCGAGGCCGCCGCCGATCGCGATTGCCAGGGGAACGCGCCGGTCCCGCACGAAGAGGATAGCGAGCGTGAAGGCGACGATGTAGTACAGCGCGTCCCTGAAAAGCGAGAGCAGCTCGTGCGCCGCCCCGACGAAAGAAAGGAGCGTCAGCATCGCGGTCGCCGCCGCCACGGTGAGGACCGAGGCGAATCCGTAGCGCCCAGCGTAGAGGGCGCTGAGGGCGACGAGGATGCCGATCAGGAGCACGAGTTCGAAGATCGAATTGAGGACGTCGCCGGTCACGAAATCGCTGATGGCGATCAGCGGCAGGAGCGCGATCACGACGAACTGGACGACCCTCAGTACGGGGGCTTTTTTCTGAACTTCGGCCGGAGCGTCGGCATACTTTTCCATGAATCGGGATACGGACATTCGATCCTCCCGAATCAGTATCGGACATCGATACGGAATCCACAAGCGCAACCGTAACCTTGGTTACAAAAACTCCAAAAAGTCTCAAGAGGGTCTCGTAGATTCTATACATTATTATTTCAGTTATATATATTGTCGTTGCAGCGCCACCGCGCTCACCAAGGAGAGTCACCATGAAAAGCGCCACCGGCCACGATTCGCACAACGCCCGACCGCCCTTCGCGGGCGGGACCTGGACCGAGCGGATCGATACGCGCGATTTCATTCAGCGTAACTACGCGCCGTACTCAGGCGGCGCCGACTTCCTCGTCGGCCCCACCGAGCGCACTACCGCTCTCTGGACCGCGCTCGCCGCTCTCCTGGAGAAGGAGCGCGCGGCGGGCGTCCTGGACGTCTCCGCCGATCGGGGAAGCTCCATCACCGCCCACGAGCCCGGCTACATCGACCGGGAAAAAGAGGTCGTCGTCGGACTCCAGACCGACGCTCCACTTAAGCGGGCCATCATGCCGAACGGCGGCCTCCGCATGGTGGAGACCGGCCTGGAAGCCTACGGATTCAAGCTCGATCCCGCCATCAAAGAGATCTACGCGCATTACCGCAAGAACCACAACGACGCCGTCTTCGACGCCTACTCCCCCGACGTCATGGCCTGCCGTAAGTCGGGAATCATCACCGGCCTGCCCGACGCGTACGGAAGGGGCCGCATCATCGGCGACTACCGGCGGGTGCCCCTCTACGGAGTGGCCGCCCTGATCGCAGACAAGAAGCGGGAGAAGGCCGAGACCGACAGCGCCGAGTTCACCGAGGGGGTCTTGCGCGAACGGGAGGAGCTATCCGAGCAGATCCGGGCCCTCGGCGAACTCGCCGAGATGGCGGCGAAGTACGGGTTCGACATCACGCGGCCCGCAGAGACGGCCGCCGAGGCCGTGCAGTGGCTTTACTTCGCCTACCTCGCCGCGGTGAAAGAACAGAACGGGGCGGCCATGTCCATCGGCCGCGTCTCCACCTTCCTCGACATCTATATCCAGCGGGACCTGGACGCGGGCCTCATCGGCGAGAGCGATGCCCAGGAGCTCATCGACCAGCTCGTAATGAAGCTCCGCATCGTGCGCTTCCTCCGCACGCCCGACTACGACCAGCTCTTCTCCGGGGACCCGACCTGGGTCACCGAGGCCATAGGCGGCATGGGCGAGGACGGCAGGCCCCTCGTCACCAAGTCGAGCTTCCGCTTCCTCCACACCCTCTACAACCTCGGGCCCGCCCCGGAACCGAACCTCACCGTGCTCTGGTCGGTGGACCTGCCGCAGGCCTTCAAGGACTTCTGCTCCAAAGCCTCCATCGATACGAGCGCCATCCAATACGAATCCGACGACCTCATGCGGCAGCACTGGGGCGACGACTACGCCATCGCCTGCTGCGTCTCCGCCATGAGGGTCGGCAAGCAGATGCAGTTCTTCGGCGCCCGCGCGAACCTCGCCAAGGCCCTCCTCTACGCCATCAACGGCGGAGTGGACGAGATTTCGGGCGCGAAGGTCGCCGAGGGTTTCCAGCCCATCACGAGCGAGTACCTGGACTACGCGGAGGTGCGAGCGCGCTTCGACTCGATGATGGACTGGCTCGGCCGGACCTACATGAAGGCGCTCAACGCCATCCATTACATGCACGATAAGTACCACTACGAGCGGCTGGAGATGGCGCTTCACGACCGGAAGATCCTCAGGACCATGGCCTGCGGCATCGCGGGGCTCTCCGTCGCCGCGGATTCTCTCTCCGCCATCAAACACGGCCGGGTGAAGGCCATCCGGAACGAGGCGGGCATCGCCGTGGATTTCCTGGTGGAGGGCGACTACCCGGCCTTCGGTAACAACGACGACCGGGTGGACTCCATCGCGGTGGAGCTCGTCGAATCGTTCATGGAGAAGATCAAGGGACACAAGACCTACCGGGACAGCGTCCCCACCCAGTCGGTGCTCACCATCACTTCCAACGTGGTCTACGGCAAGAAAACCGGCAACACGCCGGACGGGCGCCGAGCCGGCGAACCATTCGCGCCGGGGGCCAATCCGATGAACGGCCGCGACAAGTCGGGCTTCCTGGCCGCGGGCTCGTCGGTGGCAAAACTTCCCTACGAAGCCGCCCTGGACGGTATCAGTTGGACGGCCTCAATGGTGCCCTCGGCCTTCGGTAAGACGGAAGGCGACCGGGTCCGTAACCTCTCGGCCTGCCTTGACGGCTTCTGCAGTTCGAGCGGATTCCACATGAACGTGAACGTCCTTTCGCGCGAGACCCTGCTGGACGCCATGGAGCACCCGGAGAAGTACCCGCAGCTCACCGTCCGGGTGTCCGGCTACGCGGTCAACTTCGTGAAGCTCACGCGGGAGCAGCAGCTGGACGTGGTGAACCGCACCTTCCACGTCTCGGCCTGAGGACGGCGATGGATAGCGCGATCGGATCCTCGTCCTGCGAAGATAGGGAAGCGGGGTTCGAGGGGGCGTCGGCGCCGGGGGCACCGTCGGCGGCGTCGGCGCCGGGGGCGACGCCCGCGCCGGGCGCGAAGGCGGGCTTCGTGCATTCCACGGACGCGGGCAGCGCCGTGGACGGACCCGGCCTCCGCTTCCTCGTCTTCCTCGCGGGCTGCGCGTTCCGGTGCGTCTACTGCCACAATCCGGACACGTGGAAGCAGCATCCTTCCCAGCGACGTACGGTGGACGACCTCGTCGCCGAAATCGGGAAGTACGCCCCCTGGCTCAAGCGGGGCGGCGGCGTCACGGTCTCCGGCGGCGAACCCCTCCAGCAGGCGCCGTTCGTGGAAGCGCTCTTCCGGGAGGTCAAGGCGAAGTGGGGCCTCCACACCGCCATCGAGACCCAGGGCTACCTCGTGCGGCGGCTCCCGGATTCCTGGTTCGACCCCCTCGACCTCGTGCTCTTGGACATCAAGCACATCGAGAGCGAAGGGTACCGGGCGATCACCGGGGGCTTCGCGCTGAAACCCACCCTGGATGCCGCCCTTCGCCTCGGAAAGCTCGGGAAAGATATCTGGATCAGGCACGTCGTCGTGCCCGGATCCACCGATACGGAGGAAACGGCGCGGCGCTTGGCCGACTTCGTCGCCTCGATCCCCACCGTCCGCCGCGTGGAACTCCTCCCCTTCCACCAGCTCGGCCGCGAAAAGTGGCGGGAGCTCGGCATCCCTTACTCCATGGAGAACGTCGAGCCGCCCGACGCGGAACTCGTGGAAAGGCTCCGCGCACCCTTCCGGGCTCTCGGCATCGAGACCTGCTAGCCCCGGCTTCGCGTCGGCCGGTGCACCTGCTCGGGCACGGCCCTGCCCGGCCTCAGTAGACGAAACCGAGGGCCGCGCCCGCGACCGGGCCGAGCCATTTCCCGTTCGCCCGCGCCTTCTTGATCTCCGTAAGGAGATCGAGGGCTGCGAGCAGTGCGCGGACTTCCCTTGCGGATCGTTACGGGATTTTCAGAAAAAGGCGCCTCACCGGGTCGAACTATTTGAATCCGCCCGATACCGGAAAGAAAAGAGCGTCGAAGTATGGCTCGAAAAAATGAGGGACGATTATGCGTGCCCCCGGTGCGGCGCGGTGAACTCGCCGTATTATGCCGTTTGCCGCGCGTGCGGCAACGCGTCCGTCAATCGATTCGTCGCAAGGAACGCGCCGCTCTTCAAGGGCTGAAGAGGGCGGGAGGCAGCCCAATCCGGGGCTCCCCACGCCAGATGTTCCCGACTGTATAGCGACAGGCAAGAAACTCAATCAGGTCCCGCGTAAAGGCGCAAAGGACGCCAAGAAAAGGACGCGTAGATGATATCGGAGAGTCGGGATTCGGAGTGTCGGCGGGCTTCCTCTTACTTCGCCCCTTCGCGCGCTTCGCGTGGAATTCCTCTTCCAGCGTGGGCGCCGCCCCTACGCCTCTCCCAGCGAGAAATCCCCCACGATCTTGAAGCGCGGCCCGTCGCGGACAACGGACAGCGCCCGCTCGGGGAAGAAGCGCGGCAGGAGTTCGCGCACCGTTTCAGCGGCTTCCGACATGAAGGTTTCGAAGCGCTCGGGCGGCACCCTCTCCAGGGTGGCCACGCGGAGGGAGACTATGTAGCCGCGGCCGTGGGAGCTGCCTATGCCGGGCGTGAAGTCCGCCGCCACCTCAAAGAGGCCGTCCGCCTCGGGGTTGGCCGTCTCCCCGCGGCGGGGCCGGTTGGGGTGGACCGAGAAAGAGCCTCCCCAGCGATCCTCCAGTCGCCTATCCACCTCCCGAAAGAGGGCGGACAGGCGGTCGTCGAAATCCCGGAGTCTCGGATGGATATACAATTACTTGGTCCTTAATGCGCCGTTCCCGTTCACTGCGTACACACAGGTCACAGAGGGAAGAGGAGGAACAAATACGCGAGTTTCTTCACGGGCTATAGCCTAATGCATCGGCGGGACGAAACTCAAAGAGAACCCCTCGTCACAGGAGAAGATTCAGCATACGCCTTGACCAATGGAACGAATCGGATTAATTACTTTCATCTCTTAAGCCATACGTCATAATACGGGAGGCTAAATTTATGAAACCTGTCTCCAAGAAAATGGTATTGTTAACGAAAGAAATTTTGCATCGCTCCTATCTTCCCATTTCCGGAAGACAGTACTGGCAAATGCCTAACCTTGACGAACTCGCGAGAAAGGGTACCGTTTTCTTGAAGCACTACACGACAGCGCCTTCAACCGCGATGGCGGTTACCGGAATGTTCTCAGGCCTCTCCGCATATCTCCTAAAAAATCGAAAGAAGTACAGTGAGGTTGAGCGCTTCGATCAAGTACCTACGCTTTTCGATACGCTGCAAAGCGAGGGATATACCTGCCACGTCCTGTGGAGCGAGAGCGAAAGGAGACTGACCTATCCGTATACAAAATGCTACGGCAATGAGGCACTCACCGTTTTTCACGAGCTCGACCTCCACGGAGGCACCGAATCGAAGGCGGCGTACGATGGATTCCTCAAAGAACTGGACCGTATCGCCGAGGAAGAAAAGACTTTTCTTTGGATACATCTTCCGCACGTGATTTTCGGGACCTATTGCTACGGCGAGGATATGGAACAATTCGATTCAGCGATCGGCGCCGTACGTGAACGCTTCGGGGACGACGGCCTCACCGTTTCCGCGGATCACGGAAATATGAACCTTAGGCGCGGCGTGGCGGCGTACGGCTTCCACGTGTATGACGACGCGATCCGCATTCCGCTCATCAGTCCTCGCCTGAAGAACGGCCCGACGGTAGATTTTCCCACGAGCCACACGCAGATGATGGATATATTCTTGAACCGGGAAGTAAAGCCCGAAGAGTTCGTCTTTTCCGACACCCAGTATTATCTGCAACCACAAAGGAAATTAGCTATCATAAAGGACGACTTCAAATATATATATAGGGCACCTCTAAAAATAGTGTTTAAACGAAGAAATCTCCCATCGTCGGTTTCCCTACAATAGGTGCAATCCTTTACTTTGATAAATCGACTGAAATTGGGCTTATTGCCCTGTTACCGTCCCCCGATCTTCCCCGTTATGGGGAAAAGGGCAGACTACCCCTATGCCCGGGCCACCTTGAGGAATCCATATCGGCACATGTTGTAAACAAGATTCATCATACCGATGGCGAACTTGGCCCGCGCCAAGCCGATATAGCGAAT
>JAEWSV010000049.1 GCA_023398155.1 Spirochaetota bacterium | reverse complement strand
ACCAGATGATGTTCGTCGCGGCGGCCGTATCCTTGCGGTTCGCGCTTTCGCCGTCGTCCATCGAACCCGCGGCCGCGTCCGCCGATGCCGTCTCGCCGAAATCGAGGATCTCGCCCTCGAGGATTTCGAAGACTTCCAGGAGGCCTATCCTGTCCGGAGGACGGCTGAGGTAATACCCGCCTTGGGCTCCCCGCACCGAAGAAACGAGGCCCGCCGACTTGAGGATGAGCATGATCTGCCCCAGGTACTTTTCCGAGATGCCTTCCCGCTGGCCGATCTCGCCCATCTGGACCGCGCCGCGGGGGTATTCGATGGCGAGCTGACAGAGAAGCCGTAGCCCGTACTGGGTCCGCGTGGACAGCTTCATGGATCGATATTCCCCCGTGCTCCGCGCCGCGACGCCGAGAAATCTTCGGCGAAGCTATAGACTACAATTACCATCATTTTTATAGTAACGTTCATTGATCAGTCAAGAGCGAGGTACGCCAATGAATTTCGATACGCCCATCGACCGGAGGGGGACCGGGGCCCTCAAGTGGGACAACGTCAGGAACGCGGCGGGAAAGAGCGAAGTCATTCCCCTCTGGGTCGCCGATATGGATTTCTCCCCTCCCGATACCGTGCTCGCCGCCCTCCGCGGCCGCGCGGAGCATCCCATCTTCGGCTACACGAACGCGGATCCCGCCTATCTCGAGGCGCTCCGCGCCTGGTTCCGGACGCGGTACGGAGCCTCCGTGGAGCGCGAAGCTTTCATGATCGGCCCGGGCCTGATCCCGAGCCTCGGCATAGCCCTCCGCTCCCTCACCGCCGCCGGCGACGGGGTCATCGTCATGCCTCCGGTCTACCATCCTTTCTTCCAAATCGTAGAGGATAACGATCGCGCAGTGGTCGAAGCCCCGCTCCGCCGCGTCGAGGGCGGGGGCTATGAACTGGACCTCGAGGGCGCGAGGGAGGCGGTGGACGAGGCGGCCGGCCGCGGCATCCGTACGACGGCGTTGCTCTTCTCCTCGCCCCACAATCCGGGCGGCCGCGTGTGGAGCGCCGACGAGCTGCGGGCCCTCCTCGCCTTCGCCGCGGAAAAGGACATCCTCATCGTAGCCGACGAGATCCACGGCGACATCATAGCGGGAAAACGCGCGTTCGCGAGCCTGGCCGCGTTCCCCGGCGCAGCCGAACGGACGGTCGTGCTTTCGGCTCCGAACAAGACTTTCAACCTGGCCGGACTGCACCTATCCCATTTCGTAGCGTCGAGCGATAAGATACGTTCTGCCGTTCGGCGAGGAATCGCGGCGGCCGGATATAGCCAGCCGAACGTCCTTTCCCAGACCGCGGCCTTGGCCGCCTACCGCGAGGGCGCCCCCTGGCTCGACGACCTCATCGGGTACCTGCGCGGCAACCTCGGTTACGCGGTGGACTTCCTCAATACCGAGATACCTGGAGCCCGGGCGGCCTTTCCCGAAGGCAGTTACCTGATTTGGACCGAGGTAGCGGAGCTCGCCGTCCGGAAGGGTTTAAAGGACGACCGCGACCTCGCCCTCCGGCTGGAGGATGAAGGCCGCGTGAAGGTGACGGCGGGAAGCGTCTTCGGCACGGGCGGCAGGTCTTTCATCCGTATCAACGTCGCCTGTCCGCGCTCGATCCTCGCGGAGGGCTTGGCGCGATTCGAAGCGTGGGCGAACGGCTGAACCGCGCCCGCCTTTCCGGAGACGGCCGCCGGGCCTCTGCGGCCGGCTGTCGCCTTCGCGGCACGCGGCCGGTAGACGGCGCCCGCACTGCGCACGAACGCCCGCCGCCGTCCGCTTCAGCCGGCGACGAGTATATCGTTTCCCGTTGCCCTGAAACGCTCCAGGAGCGCGGGGTCCGCTCTCTCTTCGACCACGAGAGTCGCTATCCGGTCCATGGGCACGATGAGGTAGGGCGAGACCGCGCCGAGTTTTTCCGTGGACGCGAGGAGCACCGTCTCGGCCGCCGCGTCGCAGAACGCCCGCTTGATCGCGGCTTCCTCGAAGTCGCCCGTGGTAACCCCCGATTCCGGATGGATGCCGGTGGCTCCGAGGAAGAAAAGATCGGCGCGGATGAGCGCGATGGACGCGGCGGTCGACGCGCCGACGGCGACGATGGAATGCCGGAAGAGGCGGCCGCCGAGCAGGATCACCTCGATACCCGCGAACGGCATGAGTTCCAGCGCGATGCTCGGGCTGTGGGTCACCACCGTGGCCCGTAGGTCGCGCCTGAATCGGCGCACCATGCGGGCGGTGGAAGTCCCGCCGTCGATGCAGATGACTTGACCGTCGCGCGCGAGCGAAGCGGCGGCCTCCCCGATCGAATCCTTGATCGAAGTCGAGATGCGTTCCCTACCCGCGAAGTCGGCGAGCGCCGGCGATGAGGGCAAGGCTCCGCCGTGGACCCGCTGGAGCTTACCTTCACCCGCCAGCTCGCGGAGATCTCGCCGGACGGTATCCTCGGACACGTCCAGTTCTCGGCTCAGCTCCTTCGCCACGATGCGCCCTTCGGCCGCAAGCCGTTCCACGATGAGCCGTTTTCGCTGTTCGGTCAGCATCATTCGCCTCCACCGCCATTATCGCAGGAGCCGGTTATTGCGTCAACATGCACGTTATTACACGTATTTACTTGTTTTTACACGAATACGCCGGTATATTTCGATCGGAGGTTATCATGCAAGCAAAACTCGTCATGATCGCGGGCCCCTACCGTTCGGGCACCGGCGATGATCCGCGGCTGATCGCCGAAAATCTGGAACGTCTCGAAGCCGCCGCGCGGGAGGTCTGGGACGCGGGGCACTTACCCGTCATCGGAGAGTGGTTCGCCCTCCCCCTCGCGAAGGCCGGCGGCTCCACGAAAGTCGGCGACGCGGCCTTCGTCGAAGTCCAGTACCCGGTAGCCGATCGGCTCCTCGACTCGTGCGCGGCGGTGCTGAGGATTCCCGGCGCGTCCAGCGGCGCGGATCGGGACGTCGAAGGGGCGGAGAGGCGCGGACTCGTCGTGGCGCACGATATAGCGGAACTGGCCGCGGGGCTCTCCGGCCGCGCTTGACGCCCCTCCGCGCGCGTCGCGCGGTGCTCCCGCGCGCCGCGGACCGCGGCCTCAAGCGGGTACGCCTTGCGTAGCCGCCGTCGTCACCGGTATGCTTAATCGGACCGGGATCGCGGTTCGGCCATCGAGGGGCCGCGGGGTCGAAACGGAGGAGCCGATGGGCGACTACAGAATCCCGCAGGAAAGAGAGATGCAGCCGTGGCCGTCCTTGGCGCCCTTCTCGCGAACGGTTCGCCTTCGCGAGGATAACGAGGAACTCTTCCTGTTCGATACGGGCGCCGCGGCCGCGGCGGCTCTCCCGCTCATCCTCATCCACGGCCTCGGCGATGAGGCCGACACCTGGCGCCACCTCGTCCCCCTGCTCGCACCGGCGCGCCGAGTCTTCGCGCCCGACCTACCGGGTTTCGGCCGGTCGGCGGGCAAGGGCCGCATTTCCGTCAAGCGCCACGTAGCGGCGATCGTTGGCCTTCTTGAGGAGACAGGTCCGGCCATTCTGGTAGGGAGTTCGATGGGGGCGGCCATAGCGGAATTGGCCGCGCTCGCGTCTCCCGGCCGGACGGCGGGCCTCGTCCTGTTGGACGGCGGCCTTCCCTCGGCGGGGAAAGCGTCTCCCGGCCTGGTCCGCATGCTCACGCCATTCCTCGGCGAGCGAACGTACCGCGCCTTCCGGCGCGACCACGAAGCCGCCTACCGGTCGCTCGAGCCGTACTACGCGGACCTCGCGGCCCTACGGGAAGAGGACCGGACCTTCCTCCGACAACGCGTGATCGCGCGGGTGGAGAGCGAACGGCAGCTGCGCGCCTATTTCGCCTCCCTGCGCAGCCTCGTCCTGACCGCAGCCTCAGGCGGAGACCGTTTCGGCCGCGAGCTCGCTTCCTATCCGGGGCCAATCCTGCTCGGTTGGGGCGAACATGACCGGATCATGAGCCGGGACACGGCCCGGGCCATCCAGGCCGCGCGGGGCGACGCCCGCCTCACGGTTTTCGCGGGGGCCGGGCACCTGCCCCACCAGGAGGCGCCGACGGCGGTCGCCGAGACGATCGCCGCTTTCGTAGACGCTATTCCAAATCGAAGGGTTTAAGGAGCCTATCGACTTTTTCCTTCTTACCCTTGTCGTTCATCATCTCCACGCTCGCGAAGACCCATTCTTCGACCTTGGCCGGGTCAAGGCCCGCGGCGACGAAGGGCACGGGATCGAGCACCCAGACGATATCCGCCTCGTTCTTCTCGAGGTCGTTCGCCCACTCGAACATGTGGCCGCCGCCGACCTTGATCCCATAGTGGTCCAAGGCAGCGTGGTAGCCGATCCGATCCCGCTTCGCCTTCACGAGCTCGGCTAAAGCCGCTTCCATCGATTCGACGGCGCCCATGGAGAGCGCCTGGGAACCGAGTTCGAAGCGCAGCGCGAGCCGCCCTTCCCGCTCCGCGTACGCGACGTCGCCCTCGGCGGGCAGTTTCGCGACGTCGAGGCCCGCGGCCACGAACGGCGCGGCGTCGAACGAGAACTCGACATCGCCCGCTCCGAGCCGGGTATAGTCGACGGATAGGCGGAACTCGTCGCCCTCAGGCGAGGCGAGCGTCCAGGTCCCATCCGCGAAGGAGATCCGGGACGCCGAGGCCGCGGCTACGGTCGTGAAGGATTCCACCGCTTTCTTCGCGACGACGTCCGTCGCCGCGCAGCCCGCGAAGAATACCGCTGCCGCGAGCCCCGCGGCGAGCTTGACGATAAGCTTCATCCGTATCACCTCAGCGATTTCCGATGATGCCGGAAACAGAATATCCGGCTTCCGCCACGGCGGCAGAAAGCGCGGCGTCATTCAGATCGCTGCCCTCCACCACCGCCCGCTTCTCGAGGAGATCGACCTCCACCTCCGAGACTCCCTGGACGTCTTCCAGGGCCGACTTGACGTGCATCACGCAGTGGCCGCAGCTCATGCCTTCGACCGACAAAATCTTCTTCATATCGTCCTCCTGATCGCTTACTTGAACGCCGCGAATCGCTTGAGACGCAGCGCGTTGGTCAAAACGGAAACGGAGCTCATGGACATCGCGGCGGCCGCGATTATCGGGTTGAGCAGGGGGCCGCCGAAAGCGTACAGCAACCCGGCCGCCACCGGGATGCCGAGCACGTTGTAACCGAAGGCCCAGAAGAGGTTCTGCTTGATGTTCCGGATGACGCTCTTGGACAGCTTGATCGCCGTCGGAACGTCCAAGAGGTCGCTCCGCATAAGGACGACGTCGGCGCTCTCCATCGCGACGTCCGTTCCGGAGCCGACCGCGATGCCGATATCGGCCTGGGCCAGGGCCGGCGCGTCGTTGATGCCGTCCCCCACCATCGCGACCGTGCGGCCTTCGGTCTGGAGCTTCTTCACTTCGCCCGCCTTATCCTGCGGGAGGACCTCGGCCAGAACCCTATCGATGCCGACCGCGCGAGCGACCGCCTCGGCGGTGCGCCGATTGTCGCCGGTGATCATAGCGACCTGGATGCCCATACCGTGCAGGGCTTCTATCGCCCGGACGCTCGATGCCTTGACCGGATCGGCGACAGCGACGAGTCCTGCGTATTTGCCGTCCACCGCAACGTGCATGGCGGTTTTACCCTGTTCGGCGAGTTTCTCCGCCCGACCGGTTCCGGCGTCGAAAGCGGGTGACCGGACTACGCCGAGCGCGGCGAGGTGCCGCTCATTGCCGAGCAGGACGCGCCGCCCATCGATCGTCGCTTCTATACCATGGCCGGGAACCGCGGCGAAACCGCTCGCCGGCTTAACCGGCGCGCCGCGCTCCGCGGCGGCGCGGACGATAGCCTCGCCGAGAGGATGCTCGGAACCGACTTCGGCGGACGCGGCGAGGGAGAGGAGTTCGCCCTCCGAAAAGCCGCCGGCGCTCTCGACGTCCGTCACCGCCGGGTGCCCTTCGGTGAGGGTCCCGGTCTTGTCGAAGACGATGGTATCGATCTTGTGCGCGGTCTCCAGGGCTTCGCCCGACTTGATGAGCACGCCGTATTCGGCGCCCTTCCCCGTACCGACCATGATCGCCGTCGGCGTCGCGAGCCCGAGGGCGCACGGGCAAGCGATGGTGAGGACGGCCACGAAGACCGTGAGGCTGAAGACCAGCGTGTGGCCCGCCAAGAGCCAGGAGAGCGCCGCGGCGAGGGCGATGAGGAAGACCACCGGTACGAAGATGCCGGAAACGACGTCCGCGAGCTGCGCGATGGGGGCCTTGGAGCCCTGCGCGTCCTCGACGAGCTTGATGATGCGGGCCAGGGCCGTGTCCGCCCCGACCTTGGTAGCCCGGAAGGTGATCGAGCCGTTTTTGTTGATGCTCGCGCCGACGACCGCGTCGCCGGGGTGCTTTTCCACGGGGAGGCTTTCGCCCGTCAACATCGATTCGTCTACGGAGGTGGCCCCGGTCAGGACTTCCCCGTCCACGGGTATCTTCTCTCCCGGCCGGACCATGACGACGTCCCCCGCCTCGACTTCTTCGATGGGGATCTCCAGCTCGGCCCCGCCGCGGAGGATCGTCGCCGTCTTGGGCCTGAGTCCCATGAGCTTCTTGATCGACTCGGAGGTTCTGCCCTTGGAGATGGATTCCAAGGTCTTGCCGAGGAGTATGAGCGTGATGATGACGCCCGCCGTCTCGAAGTACAGTTCGTCCACCGCCCGGAATTCTCCCGCGGCGATACGGAAGGTGGAGTAGAGGCTATAGAGCACGGCCGCCGAAGTTCCCATGGCGATGAGGGAGTCCATGTTCGGGCTGCGGTGCAGCATCGCCCGGAATCCCACTACGTAAAAGCGGTAGCCGGCCGCGAGGACGGGCAGCACCAGGACGAGTTCCAACAGCGCGTAGCGGAGCGGATAGTCCATGGCGGCGATGCCGCGCGGCATGGGCCAACCGAGCATGCCTCCCATGGCGATATAGAGGAGCGGTACGGAGAATAACGCGGAGACGGCGAACTTGATCTTGAGGATGCGGATGTCCCGTTCCTTGGCCGCCTTGTGCGCGTCCACGGCGGATGGCGCGTCTTCGGTCAAAGGGACATAGCCGGCCTTGGCTATGGCGGCCCTGATTTCGGAAAGCCGCACCTCGGAAGGATCGAACCGGACGGTCGCCTTCTCCGTCGCCAAGTTGACGTTCGCCGAAGACACGCCGCCCAGTTTTCCGACCGCGCGTTCGATCGCCTTGGCGCAAGCCGCGCAGGTCATGCCGCCGACGGGAATCGTCGCCTCCCTCGCGCCGCCGACCTGAGCGCCGACCGGAACGGATACGGCCGCCCCCTCTTCGACGGCTTCGTACCCCGCCTTCGCGACCGCGCTCTTGATCGTCTCCACGGTGAGCGCATCATCCTGGAATTTCACGAGGAGTTTCTCGGTCGCGAAGTTGACCGTCGCTTCCTCCACGCCGCCCAATTTCTTGACCGCGCGCTCGGACGCCCGCGCGCAGGCCGCGCAGGTCATACCGTTTATGTTCATCGTG
>JAEWSV010000598.1 GCA_023398155.1 Spirochaetota bacterium | reverse complement strand
AGACCAACAGGAACGGCAGCATTCCGAAGCCTGAAGGTCCGCTCGATACATCCGTAAGCCGCGACGCCGGACGATCCAGCGTTGCGAGCCCTGGAGAATCGGCAAAGCCGATTCTCCGGAGAGAGCGCCTTTAGGCGCTCTCCTTCTTGTCGGCGACGGCTTTGACCGTGCGCACGAGGCGAGCGTTGATGTCGTTGAGGGCGGCGGCGAGGTTGCGCGCCGGGCCGTTCATCACCGACATGAGCATCGCGATGAGCTCCTTCCGGCCGGGGAGCTTGGAGAAAGCCTCCACCTGCGCAGCGTCGTACACCGTCTTGCCGACGAGTCCACCCTTCACCTTGAGCGCCGGGGTCTCCCTGGAGAAGTCGAACATGATCTTGGCGACCTCGTTCGCGTCCTTCGGGGAGATGGCCACTGCCGTGGGGCCGGTGAGGTAGCTCGCCACATCGGGAGCCTCGAGCTGCTCGAAAGCGATGCGCGCGAAGTTGTTCTTGACGACCTTGAAGTGGGCATCCTTGGCGCGCAGCTGCTTGCGGAGCGTCGTGATCTGCTCCACGGTGAGACCGCGGTAATCGGCGAAAATGTAATCCGGAGCGACGCCCAAGGTATCCTTGAGCTCGCCGATGGAAGCGACCTTCGCGTCCTGCACTTTCTTGGCGACGATAGCCATGGCTTACTCCTCGTCCTTCACGGCGACCCAGACGCCCGGGCCCATGCTGGAGCTGATGGAAACGGACTGGATGAAGTCTCCCTTAGCGTCGGCGGGCTTCTTCCGCTTGATCTCGGTCATGACCGCATGCACGTTCTCCGCGATCTTGGCGGCCTCCATGGAGACCTTGCCGATCGGGAGATGGATGACGCCGGTCTTGTCCACGCGGAATTCTACGCGGCCCTTCTTGAGCTCGGCCAAGGCGGCCTTGAGATCGAAGGTAACGGTTCCGGTCTTCGGGTTCGGCATGAGGCCCTTGCGGCCGAGAACCATACCGAGCTTACCGACGTCTTTCATCATATCCGGGGTCGCGACGGCGACATCGAAATCGAGCCAGCCGCCCTTCACCTTCTCGATGAGCTCATCGGAACCGACGTACGCGGCCCCTGCTTCCAAGGCTTCTTTTTCTTTCTCGCCCTTGCAGAAGACGAGGATTTTCTTCTCGCCGCGGAACTGATTCGGAAGGACGACGGTATCGCGCACCGTCTGGCTTTTCTTGAGGTTGAGCTTCACGGAAACGTCGACGGTCTCGTCGAACTTGGCGAACGCGAGCTTCTTCACGAGGTCCGCGGCTTCGCTGAGCTCAAAGACCGTCGCGCCGTCGTACTTCTTGACGCTCTCGAGGTATTTCTTGCCGTGCTTCATACTACCACTCCACCTCGACGCCCATGGAACGGGCGGTGCCCGCGATGATGCGCTTCGCGGCCTCCAGGTCATTAGCCGAAAGATCCGGCATCTTCAGCTTGGCGATCTCCTCGAGCTTCGCCTTGGGAAGCTTGCCAACCTTGGTCTTGTGGGGCTCGCTCGAACCCTTCTCGATCCCCGCGCCCTTCTTTACCAGGACGGACGCCGGCGGCGTCTTCAGGATGAACGTGAAGGACTTGTCGGAATAGACCGTGATGACGGCCGGAATGATGAGTCCGGCTTCCATGCCCTTCGTGCGGTCGTTGAACTGCTGCACGAACTGGGGCGCGCTGACGCCGTGAGGACCGAGAGCCGGGCCTACGGGCGGGGCGGGAGTGGCCTTACCGGCCGGGCACTGCAATTTGATTATCGCAGTCACCTTCTTCTTCGCCATACGTATTCTCCTATCGTGGTATACCCGGCCGGGACCAGCCCGCCGGGGTAGCGTCGCGACCGACGGCCGCGGCTCCCATCTACGGAGGTAACACCTCGAACGGACCGTTCGGCTTAGGCCGCGCACGCGCAACCACCGCCCTCCCCGATCCGCCGTATGAGAAGCGCCCTCGCGGGCGCCGCGTTTCAAAAGAACAATCACGAACGGACCTACCGGTCCGCTACATCTTCTCTACTTGCAGGAGGTCGACCTCTACCGGCGTCGCGCGCCCGAAGATACCGACCATGACTTTAAGCTTGTTCTTCTCGGCGTTGACTTCCTCGATCGTGCCCGTGAAGGACTCGAAGGGGCCGTCGATGATCTTGACCTGCTCGCCGGGAGCGAAGGACTGCCGAGGCCTGACCACGCGCTCGCCCTTAATTTCGCCGGCTTTCTGCAAAATAGCGCGGGCCTCGTCGCCCGTGAGGGGATTCGGCCTGCGGTTCGCCGGCGTACCGACGAATCCGGTCACGCCCTGAATCTTCTTGATTTGAGAACAGGCCACCTTCCAACCGAGCTCGGGAAGGTCCATTTCCACCAGGATATAGCCGGGAAGGAATTTCTTGGTCATGGTCCGCTTCTTACCGTCGCGCACCTCGACCACTTCCTCGGACGGAACTTTAACATCACGCACGACTTCTTTGTCGAGGTCGCCCGCGTCGATCATCATGCGGATCGTTTTTTCGATCTTATTCTCGTATCCGGAATACGTATGAAGGACGTACCAGCCCGTGGACATGCTTCGCCTTTCGCTAGAAGACCAGGTTCACGCCGATGAGCAGCAGCGCATCCACGAGTCCCAGCACGAAGGCGAAGACAATCGTAGATACGATAACTACTTTGACGGAACCGGTTACGTCGTCGCGACTCGGCCAGACGACCTTTCGGAGCTCGGCGTAACATTCCTTGAAAAACAGGACGATCTTGTTCAAGCCAACCCTCTCAAGGCCCGCCTTACGCGGACGCTTTCGTCCGTGCGCGGAATCAAAACCCGCGACACGAAACGCATACGATACGACAACGTCGCCCACACCACCGACCGGAAGCGCGGCGCGACTGCATCAGGCCAGGCAGGATTCGAACCCGCAACATCCGGTTTTGGAGACCGGCGCTCTACCATTAGAGCTACTGGCCTAGGAGAGACTACTTTACCTTCGTTTCCTTGTGCAGGGTATGCTTGTGGTCGAACTTGCAGTACTTGTTGAGCTCGAGCTTTTCCTGCGTATTCCGCCGATTCTTCTTGGTGGTGTAATTCTTACGCTTGCACTCGCTGCACTGGAGCGCGATCAATTCAACTGCGGTTTTCTTGGAAGCCATACCCTATCCCCTTAACGCCGGCACTACCCCGGAGCTCAAAAATACAAGCCCTCGAACGGAATCGAACCGTTGACCTCATCCTTACCATGGATGTGCTCTACCGACTGAGCTACAAGGGCGTAGTGACGCGGAAAAAACGACGCTCGGTGAAGATAGCAGGATCCGTGCCCTTATGTCAAGGCAAGGGGCGGAGCGGATCATGGTTTTTTCATGCGCGTTCGGCGGCCCTCTCGTCTATACTATGCGCATTCGCGCAATAAAACGCAAGGAGCGAAACATGGCGAGAAACGCCGATGACCGAACCGGATTCCGGCAATACCTGGGGCTCACCTTCCTTATAGGTTTCGGATTCTTCACGATGGGCTTGATGGATCCCCTCTACGACACCTACGTACCGCTCTTCCTCAAGAAGTACATCGGCTCCAATGCCGCGATCGGCGGAGTGATGACCTTGGACAACATGCTCCAACTCTTGCTCATCCCTATCGTCTCGGTGTGGTCAGACCGGACGCGCACCAAGATCGGGCGGCGCATGCCCTTCATCGTCGTCATGCTACCCGCGGCCGCCCTCTTCTTCGCGCTTATCCCCGACGCCGCGGCCATGTCGTTCTGGGCCCTCATGGCCGCCATTTTTTGCCTCAACATCTTCAAGACGAGCGTCCGCGGTCCGGTCGTGGCCCTCATGCCGGACACCATTCCCGGCGAATACCGATCCGAAGCGAACGGCGTAATCAACACGATGGGCGGCATCGGCCTCATCGTCGGAACGCTCGCGCTCGCGCGCCTCGCCGATCTCAACGCCCGGCTGCCTTTCGTGATCGCCTCGGTTTGCATCGTCGGCGCCGTCCTCGTCCTTCTCCTCTTCGTACGGGAACGGAGAGCCGATGAGGAAGCCGCCGAAAAAAGGGAACCGATCCTCGCCTCCATCAAGACCATCCTCGCTTCCAGCGACCGGAGCGTCCTCCGCATCCTCATCGCGATTTTCTTCTGGTTCATGGCGTACGAAGGCGCGAAGCCGTTCCTCGGCATGTATTTGGTGGAGGTGCTCAGCGTTTCGGCGGGTAAGGCTGCGTTGGCCCAAGGCGTCGCCGGCATCTCCGGCGTCGCGCTCGCGATACCGGCCGGCTACATCGCCCACAAGGTGGGGAGGAGGAATTACATCAGGGCAAGCCTGCTCGCCCTGGCCGGCATACTGTCCGTCATAGTCGCCACCGGACCGATCGCCCGGGCATTGTCCTTGACGCCGGACGGCGCCCTCATCCTCTTCCTCGCCCTCATGTTCATCTACGGCGCGGTGTGGATCGGGGTGGTGGTCAACTCTTTCCCCATGCTCTGGCAGATGGCCGATTACGGGAACACCGGCATCTACACCGGCCTCTACTATACCGCGAGCCAGTCGGCCGCCATCGCGGCGCCGCCGATCACCGGAGCCATAATCGACTTGGCCGGCTTCCCGGGAATCTTCCTTTTCGGCGCGCTCTGCATGCTCGTGGCCTGGTTCTCCATGGCCGGCGTCCGTAAGGGAGAGGCAGCCCATAAGCCTGCCTGACCTATCATGAAGGAGCGGGAGGAAAAGGCCTCACGCCGCGGCGCCGCGATGACTGGGCGCGATGACGCGGCGCGACGACGCGGCGAAGAGGCGCGAACCTCGTTTCCTCTCCGGTAACGGAGGATTATCGCACGAGGCGCTTGGTCCGCCAGGCGCCCGATTTCCACCTGAGAGTCATGAGTATGCCGCGCGTCCATTCGTCGAGGCTCATGGCGAGCCAGATACCAGCGAGCCCGAGGCCTAATTTAAGGCCGAGGAACCAAGCCATGGGGACGCCGACGAACCACATGACGCACATACCCACGAAGACGGGGAACCGGACGTCTCCCGATCCTTTGAGCGAGGGGATGATGATCGTGTTGAAGCTGCGGCCGGGCTCCAGGAGGAGGCTGACCAGGAGCGTCGCCGTCGCTATGGCGGCTATCTTGGGATCCTGCGTAAATAGGGCGATGAACGGACGCTTCGCCAAGTTCAGGATGACCGCCGCCGAGGCCGAGAGGAGCATCCCGGCCAAGAAATAGCGGTACACATTCCGATACGCAGTATCGAATCGACCCGCGCCGACGAGATAGCCCACCTTGAGCTGGGATGCGGATCCGATCGAAACCGCCGAGATGAAGATGTAGCGCGACAGGGTGACCACCAATCCGTAGGCGGCGAGCGTGGCGGTGCCCATACGCGCGATGAACGTGACTATAACGATCTGGGAAAGGTTGTAGGCGATGTTCTCTCCGGCCGTCGGGACTCCGACTTCCAAGATGCCCCGATAAGCCGCGGCCGGCAGGGAAAAAGCTTGCCGGAACGGTATCTCGATCTTGTCCTTCCGGCTACGCAGCAGCCGCTGCATGAGGAGGAAAGCGACGAACTGGCTCGCGACGGTCGAGCAGGCCACGCCCGCGATGCCGCTGACGGGCAACGTCCATGGACCGAAGAGGACCACTGCGTTGCCGAGGATGGTGAGAGCGAGCGCGACGATGTTCACGATCATCGGATCGCGCGGATAGCCGTAAGAGCGCAGGATAGCGGCCTGCACGATGTTAACCGCCATGAAGAAAGAAAATGCCCCGTAGATGAACAGGAAAGATACGGCGTAATCGTGGACCTGGGGTTCCAAGGCGAAGAGAGCGACGGCGTAGGGAGCGGACAGGGCGATAGCTAGGCTCACGACGAGGGAAAAAGCCACGATAAGAATGAGGGCCGCCAGAGCCATCTTTCCCGCCTCTTCCCGGCGCTGCGCCCCCAACTTCTGCGCGATGACGATGCTCGCGCCGACGGCCACCATCGTT
>JAEWSV010000596.1 GCA_023398155.1 Spirochaetota bacterium | reverse complement strand
TCGTTATCCTGCTCGGCGCGGTGCTTCTAGGCCTAACCATGCTCACCCTGGTGTTCGCCGCCAAAAGGATGGCGCGCCCCGTGAGCGACCTGCTTTCCGTGGTCAAGGACCTCGCGGAAGGAGAGGGAGACCTTTCCCGGCGGCTCCGGATCTCCAGCGACGACGAGATCGGCAAACTCGCCGAGTACATCGACCGCTTCATAGAGAAGCTCAGGGCCATCGTCGTCAACGCGAAAACCCTCGGAGACAAAAGCCTCCAAATCGGCGGGCGGCTGGCCGCCAACGCGGTGGAAGTAGCCGCCTCGTCGGAAGAGATCGCCGGAACCATGCGGTCGATGAGCGAGCGCACGGGTTTCCTCAATGCCGAGATCGAGAAGGCCGGACACGCGGTCAGCAAGATTAACGAACGGATCGGTTCGGTCGTGGCGATCATCGGAGAGCAATCGACGGCGGTGCACGAGTCTTCCGCTGCCGTCGAGCAGATGGTCACCAATGTCGGTAACATAGAAAAGGCTACCGAGAGCAAGCGGGATATCATCGATAAATTGTCCGAAGAGGGCAAGAAGAGTCGGGAGAGCATGACCGCGACCGTCGGCGCCATCGAGGAGGTGGCTCAATCGGCGCGGTTCATCTCCGAATTGATCGGCGTCATCAACGGCATCGCGAGCCAGACCAATCTCCTCGCCATGAACGCCGCGATAGAAGCCGCGCACGCGGGCGACGCCGGCCGCGGTTTCTCGGTAGTGGCTACGGAGATACGCACCCTCGCAGAGCGCTCTTCGGCCAGCGCGAAGGATATCTCCTCGACCTTGAAAAAAATCGTGGCCACTATCGAGGAATCCTCCATGCGATCCCGCGAGGCGAACGAGACGTTGAATACGGTGCTTTCGGGGATCGACGATGTTTCGGTGAGCATGGTCGAGACGCTCAACGGGCTCAAGGAGATGTCCTTGGGCAACACGCAGATTCTGGAAGCCATCGGCGATCTGAACAAGCTCACCATCCAGGTCAGCGATAACGGGAAAGAGATGCGGCAGGGAACCGCGGAAGTGGAGTCGTCGATGGAATACATTAGGTCTATCGCCGCCGAGAACCGCGACGGCATCGCCCAGACCAGCGAGAGCATCGATGAGATATCCAAGGCGATAGCGACTTTCGCCTCCTTAGGGACGGAAAACTCCGAGACCGCGGAAACGCTCGGGCATGAACTATCCCGCTTCCGCACGTGAAACGAACGGGTCCTCGCCTTGACCGTGTCCCGCGTGCGGCCTATCCTTTGGAGGTATGAGAAAAAGTCTAATCCGTAGGCGTATGGTGTTCACCATCGCCGCGATGACGTATGTCCTGATCGTCTTCTCCGTAGCTTTCATCTCTACCAGCGCGGGAAAGAAGATCACGATGAAAGCCGTGGATCGACGGCTCTATTCCGCTGCGGCATCGCTTCCGTTCCTCTTGGCCGATGATTTCCACGACCGCGCCTTGAAAGCCGATTCGATCGGCGATGAAGAAGAACGACGGAATCGGACCCGGATGGAAGCGTTCGCGAAGACGAGCGGCATGAGATGGATCTATACCCTCGTCAGGTCCGGCGGCGCTTTCTATTTCACTTCTCCGACCGCGTGCGAGGCGGAGGAATGCGAACGCAGGTACTTTCTTCATTATCCGGACGCGCCCGGCGCTTTCCACCGCGCGCTTGAGACCGGTGAGCCGGTGTTCGTCGATTACGAGGATAGCTCGGCAAGGTTCAGGTCGGTCGCCGTCCCGCTGAAATCGCCGGGGGGCCGCTCCTACCTTGCCTGCGCGGACCTGCAGATAGAAGACCTCGCCGCCATGGGTAGGGGCCAGGTACTTCACTCCTTGATCGCGACGATCGGCCTTCTCTTGGGCCTCCTGCCGATCCTGCTCCTATACCGATGGGAAACCGAAGCGCACAGCCGCTCCCTCAGCTACATGAACGAACGGCTCAAGGACGCGGCGCAAGCCTCGGAGGAGCGCTTTCGCAGGCTCTTCGAACACTCGGCGGATGCGGTCGCGGTTCTCAACGCGTGGGAGCTCGTGGAGTACGTGAACCCGGCATTCACGAGCCTCTTCGGCTGGCCGCGGGACGAACTCGTGGGAAGGAAGCTGCCCATCGTGCCGGCGCACGAGCAGGAGGAAGCCGATGCCCTCGTGGAAGCCTTACGCGATAGGGCCGAGGCATACCGGGACCTCGAGACGCGGCGCGTAAAGAAAAACGGATCCGCCCTGGACGTGGTGATCTCCGGGGCGCCCTTGTCCGACGGTCGGGGCGGCTTCGCGGGCTCCCTGCTCCTGATCCGCGATCGCACGGCACGCAGGAAACTGGAAGCCCAGGTCATCCAAGCGGAGAAACTCCGGGCGGTATCCGCCTTGGCCGCCGGAGCCGCCCATGATTTCAACAACGCCCTCATGCTCATCCAGGGCAACCTCTCGCTCCTGACGTTGGAGTGCGAGCTCTGCGGGCGCGGCAAGGAGATAGTGAAAGGCATAGAGAACGCGCTCCGCTCCGCGGCGACGATGACGCGCGAGCTCCTCGACTTCGCTCATCCCGAAGAAACCGCGCCTGAACCGACGGACATCGAGGCCGTGACGAGGCGGGCCATCGGGAGCTACTTCGGGCCGCATCCCACCCTGACCGTGGAGACCGAATTCGATGAGAAACCGCTCTTGGCCTTCGCGAAGGCGGAGGGACTGGAACGCGCGCTCGTCAATCTGTTCGTAAACGCCGGCCATGCCATGTCGAACTCCGGCACGGTATGCGTTTCGGTGACCCGGACGAGTCTCGGCGCCGCGTCCGCGGCCGCCCTGGCCGTATCGGAGGGGGCCTACATCGCGCTTCGGGTTTCCGATTCCGGCTGCGGCATGTCGGAGGAGGTACGGAAGCATCTCTTCGAGCCTCTTTTCACGACGAAGAAGCACGGGGTGGGTACCGGGCTTGGACTCGCGACGGTCTACGCGGCGATCCGTTCGTTCGGCGGAGCCATCGAGGTCGAGAGCGAACCGGGGAAAGGCTCGACCTTTTCCCTCTACCTGCCTGTCGCGCCCTCCTGAAGTCCCGCCGGTCTTGCCGGTGTTCTTCCGCCCGCCTTTACACCGCCTCCCCGTACCGGTACTATGATGCCGATAAAACCATATCGAAGCGCGGGAGGATCCTATATGCGCACGTATTACATCGCCGGCAACTGGAAGATGCACAAGACGAGGGCCGAGTCCGCCGAACTCGCCAAAGCCCTGGTCGCCCAGCTCAAGGACGGCAAGCACAAGTATCTGGTCGCCCCTTCGTTCACCTCCCTCGAGACGGTAGGCGCCATCGTCGCCGGAACCAATATCGTTCTCGGAGCCCAGGATATGGCCGCCGAGGAGCAGGGCGCCCATACCGGCGAGGTCTCCGTGCTGCAACTCGTCGACCTCGGCGTCAAGGTCGTCATCCTCGGCCACAGCGAGCGGCGCCATGTTTATAAAGAAGACGACGCGCTCATCAATAAGAAGGTCCGGCTCGCGCTGAAGCACGGTCTGGACGTCATCCTCTGCGTCGGAGAGCTCCTGGAAGAGCGCGAGGCGGGGAAGGCGGAGGTCGTCTGCGAGCGTCAGACCGTAAAGGGTTTGGAGGGCGTAACGGCGGAAGAGTTCAAGAAAGTGACCATCGCCTATGAGCCCGTCTGGGCCATCGGTACCGGCAAGACCGCCACTCCCGAGGACGCCGACGCGATCCATGCCTACGTGCGCAAAGTCGTCGCCAAGCTGTACGGAGAAGCGGCGGCCAAGGCCGTCTGCATCCAGTACGGCGGTTCGGTGAAGGCGGACAACGCCGCTCAGCTCATGGCGAAACCCAATATCGACGGCGCCCTCGTCGGCGGCGCGGCCCTCAAGGCCGAGACTTTCGTCCCGATCGCCAAGTTCTCCTGAGCTATTGAATAATCGCGGACGCTTCGGTATCATGGCCGATAGCGTTCGCGGTTTTCTTCAGTTATTCGCGGGCCAACGATTTTCGAACGGAGTCGCTCATATGGGTCTGATCGGTATACTGCTCCTGGTAATCTTCGTCATCGTTTCCGTCCTCCTCATCCTGATCGTCCTGATCCAGAACGAGGAAGGGGACAGTCTCGGCGGTATTTTCGCCGGCGGAAGCAATTCCGCGTTCGGCTCGCGTTCGGGAAACGTACTCACCAGGACGACCTATATCCTGGGGACGTTGTTCCTACTCACCAGCTTCGGGCTGGCCTTGGTCAACCGGACTCCGGGCGATACCGGGGTCGAGTCGGCCGCGAAGCAGGCCGCGACGGGCGCTCAGAGCGAATGGTGGGCTGAACAACCGGCCGCCCCCGCCGATGCGGGCGAAGCTCCGGCGCAGCCGGCCGAATAAAGGGCGAGGGGCACGCGGCGATGTTGCTGCACGAGACCTTCCCGCCCGACCTGATCAAGGTGGGGCTTGAGGCCGAAGATAAGGACGAGGCCTTCGAAGAGCTCGTGGATCTCTTCTGCCAGGCTACCGGTAACGGCGCGCGCGAGGAAATACTGGAATCCGTGCGGAGCCGCGAAGCTAAGATGTCGACCGGCATCAAGAAAGGCATCGCGATCCCGCACGGCAAGACGAACGCCGTAGACAAGGTCTACGGCGTTCTCGGGGTATCCAAACGGGGTATCGATTACGATGCACTGGACGGAGAGCCCGTATACCTGCTCTTCCTCATGCTCGCGCCTCAGAGGGATTCGGAGAAGCACCTTCGGCTGCTCAAGCGGCTGGCCGAGCTCTTGGATAACCCGCAGTTCTATACCGACCTCGTCAGCCAACATGACGCGCTGTCGGCGCACGCCACCATCCGCAAATACGAGGACGTACTGATCGCCCTCGACTGACAAACAGGACTATCCGATGGACGACCGCGACATTATTCATCATCTGCTGGCTGTGGAGTCCGAAGCCGCGTCGCTCGCGCTGGACGCCGAGGCCGAGGCGGATCGTCGCGTCGCCGAACGCGAGCGCGCCGCGAGGAGCGTCTACGACGCCGCCTATTCCGCGCGGGTTGCTCAGCTGGAGGAAGAAGCCCGCCGTGAGGCCGAGGCCGTCCTGAACGAATACCGTCAGGATCTGGAAGCGTACCGAGCCTCCCTTGAGAAAGCTCCGACCGACGGGGGATCCTTTACCCGTCTCGTCGAAAACCTTTTCTTCGGGGAGCGGTAGGGTGACCGGAGCGGGAGAGCGGGCATACGCGTACGCCAAGGCGTGCGGCGTCGTCGGGAAATCCTTTCTCGGCGCTGCCCGCGGGCGCCTCGTCTCCGTAAATCGTCCCGCGGAACTCGACCGCCTCATTTTTCCCGACGCGCCGCTCGATTTACCGGAACAGCAGCTTTCAGCGCGATTGGAGCGCCGCATCGCCGACCGCGCGGCGTCGCGCAT
>JAEWSV010000568.1 GCA_023398155.1 Spirochaetota bacterium | reverse complement strand
GACGATGTGAAGGCCGCCCACCTCTCCTTCAAGGAATCCGCCTCCGCGCTCAAGGACAAGCAGCTCGACGCGTTCTTTGTGACCGCGGGCGTCCCGAACGCCGCCATCCAGGAAATCTCCGCCCTCTCTCCGGTGCAGATCCTCTCCGTGGACGACGCCACCGCCGCGAAGCTCATCGAGAAATACAAATTCTATACCAAGGTCGCCATCCCCGCGGGGACCTACAAGGGCATGGACGCCGCGGCTTCCACCCTCGCGGTCAAGGCGACCCTCATCGTGCGCGACGATCTTTCCGAAGCCATGGTCTACGGCATCACCAAGGCCCTCTTCGAGAAGCAGGCCGACTTGGCCTCCGCCCACGCGAAGGGCAAGGAGCTTTCCCTCCAGGGAGCCGTCGAAGGCGTTTCCGTGGACTTCCATCCCGGCGCCCTCAAGTACTACAAGGAGAAAGGCGTAAAGTAGGATCTTACCGATGCGGGCGATCTCGGCCACGGCCGCGATCTCGGCCGCGGCGCTCGTCGCCGTAGCCGCGCTGAGCGCTCCCCTCCAGGGAGCGCTCGTCGTTCGTACCGCCCGCTCGGGACGGATCCTCGCGGCGGTATCCGCGCGGAAAGGCGATATCGCCTGCCTCGGGTATACCCATTCAGTGAATAAAGGGCAGGTCGTCGACCGGCTCAGGATCGGCGGCGACGGAGCGCTCACGCTCGAGTCCTCGCTGTTCGAATCGTTCGGCGCGGGCATGAGCGACGGCCTGGAGCCGTCGGTGCGGATGAGCGTAACCCCCTCGGGCATTGAGCTCGACGGACTCGATCGGCGCATCGGCTCGCTCGGCCTCGCGGTCGGAACCGTCGCCGACCACCGGCTCCGCGTCCGGGGGACGGAGCTAATTCTCGCTGAGATAGCGGAGCCGGGGAGCTTCGTGAAAATCGAATACGGTAGGATAGCGAGCTTCCGCGCTATCCTGGAAAGGATGAGGCATGAGCGACATTAAGACCGAGGATCTGCTCGCGGAGATCGACCGTGAATCGGCGTTCCGCCGACTCGCGGGAAAGGCCGCGATTATCGTATCGGTCATCGCGATCGGATTTACCCTCTTTCAGTTGTACACCGCCTCGGTTGGCTTGTTGCCCGCTCGCCTCCAGCGCGCCGTCCACCTCGGCTTCGTGCTCGTGCTCGCGTACCTGCTCTATCCGGTCCGCCACAATCGCGGCGGCAAGTCTATTCCCTGGTACGACGTCCTGCTCGCCCTCATATCGGTCGGCGTCATCGCCTACCTCGTGGTGAACCACCAGGCCTTGATCGAGCGTTCCGGCGCCTACCTGCCGATCGATTTCTTCGTCGGCGTCATCGGCATCGTCCTCGTGCTTGAGGCCTGCAGGCGCGTAGTCGGCATCCCCATCCTCGTGATAGCGATCGTCTTCATGGCCTACGCGTACCTCGGCCCCTACATGCCCGGTTTCCTCAACCACCGCGGCTATCGGCCGGAGCGCATCGTGAGCCATCTCTTCTTCACGACCGAGGGTATCCTCGGCATCCCGCTCGGCGTGAGCTCGACCTTCATCTTCCTCTTCATCCTCTTCGGCTGTTTCCTGGAGCGGACCGGCATCGGCAAGTTCTTCATCGACCTCGCCGATTCGGTGGCCGGCTTCGCCGCCGGCGGACCCGCGAAGGTCGCCGTCATCACGAGCGCCCTGGAAGGAACCGTCTCGGGCAGCTCGGTCTCCAACACCGTCGGCTCCGGCTCCTTCACGATTCCCATGATGAAACGGCTCGGGTATAAGCCGGAATTCGCCGCCGCCGTGGAAGCCGCGGCCTCCACGGGCGGACAGATCATGCCGCCCATCATGGGAGCCGCGGCCTTCCTCATGGCGGAGACGCTCGGCGTGCCCTACCTTGACGTGGCAAAGGCCGCCATCATCCCGGCCCTCCTGTATTTCACCGGCATTTTCATTTCGGTGCACTTGGAGGCTAAGAAGCTCGGCCTCAAAGGTGTGCCGAAGGCCGAGTTGCCGACGCTCCTCTCCGTCATCAAGGATAGGGGCCATCTCCTCCTACCCCTCGTCGCCATAGTCTATTTCCTGGCAGAAGGATCCACGCCGATGCGGGCCGCCCTCTGGGGCATCGGATTCTCGATCGTGGCGAGCGTGGTCCGCAAGAGCACGAGGATGTCTTTTAAGGATTTTGTTGAGGCCTTGGAGTCCGCGGGACGCGGAGTGATCGGCGTCGCCATCGCTTGCGCCGTAGCGGGTATCATCGTCGGCGTCGTGACCCTCACGGGCCTCGGCCTCAAGATGGCGTCCGGCCTCGTCGCCATGGCCGGCGGCGTCAAGATCCTCACGCTTTTCTTCACGATGATCGCCTCCCTCGTGCTCGGCATGGGCGTTCCGACCACCGCGAACTACCTCATCACCGCGACCATCACCGCGCCCGCGGTCGTCGCCCTCGGAGTGCCCGTACTCGCGGCCCACATGTTCACGTTCTACTTCGGCATCGTGGCGGACATCACTCCGCCGGTGGCCTTGGCGGCCTACGCCGGCTCGGCGATAGCCAAGAGCAATCCCCTGAAGACGGGGCTCACAGCGACCAGGCTCGCCATCGGGGCCTTCATAATCCCCTATATCTTCGTCTTCAACCCATCCATGCTCCTCATCGACGTGACCCCGGTCGGCATCATCCAGATGGTGGTGACGAGCCTCATCGGCATGACAGCCATCGCGGCC
>JAEWSV010000492.1 GCA_023398155.1 Spirochaetota bacterium | reverse complement strand
GCGAAGCGGTCGCCGCGAAGGTCCGGGAGATACTCGGCTAGCGCGCGCTGAAGGTGCGGCCGACTCCTTCAACGACCTAGGCGAGCGGGATCTTAGCCGAAGGTTTCTTCGGCTCGTCCTTCCGATCCGCCCTGCGCTTGACGGCCACGATGAAGACGAGGAGGCCGATCAGGACGACGGCGCCGCCCGCAGCCGCGAGGACCAGGGGCAGCGAGGAGGCGGGGCGTTCGTCGGTAGCCGCTTCCGCTTCCGCGGCCGCGGTCTCGGCGCGCTCCTCGGCGACTTGGGCCGTCTCTTCCAGGTACTCGACGAGGGGCGCGGCCGACAGGGCCTCCGCCGTTCCGCCCTCCCCGGTTCCGCCGGAGGATCCGCCTGACCCGCCGGCGTCCTCCCCTCCGGAGACACCGCTCGCGGCGCCGACCGTTCCATCGGAAGCGGCAGCGGAGGACGAACCGCCGACGGCCTTGGAACCTTCAACCGCGGCCGCGACCACGTCGGCGTCGTTCCGCGCTCCGAGGCCGACCACGTAGAGGAGCCAGCCCTTCTTTGCTATGCGGCGTCCCGATTCGGTGAAGCGATCATCCACGGATAAGTCTCTTCCGCTGTATGGACTGGCGGGGGGCGGCGCGTTCTTACCGTCGGTGATGAAGACGGCTACGGGCCGGTAATCCCCTTCAGAGCGGGAAGCCATGGCCCCGTCCAGGACCTCGAGGGCGGAGCCGAGGTCGGTGAAATCCTCGCCCGCCTGAAGTCCGCGGATATCGTCCACCGCGGCCGCGACGTCGGCATCGGAGGCGATGACGCGCGTCGGGTAGGCGCGCGCTCTCTCGCCGAAGACGATGAGTGTGAACCGGTCGCCCGGTTTAAGGAGCGGCCGCACGAGGTCGTTCTCCAAGTACGCCTGCACGTCCGCGAAGACGCCCTGCGATCTCATGCTCCCGGATACGTCGACCGCGACGACCACGTCGTTCGGTCGCCGCGTATCCTGCGCGAATCCCGCCGCAGCGAAGGCTACGCCGAGAACGATGGCCGCGACGCGGAAAACGATGGTTCGTTCCATGCTGGAGGCTCCTTCGAATTCCAGTATATGCCGCCTTGCGGAGGAAGGGGAAATAAAAACCTCTTGCGCCGCCTTCCCCGTTGTGCTAGGTTGCCGTTCGCGCCGTCAGCGGTCGGTCGGCGCGTTCGGGAAGCCGCTCCGGCGGTATCCGAGAGACCGCGGCGGTCGCCTCCGCTACCCGCCTCACCAAAACAAGGAGCCCCTCCGTGGCATCTCCTTCGCTCCGAACCGACGTTCGCGTTTACCGGCACCTCGACCTCCTCATGGCCTACTTCGTGGCCGTGCTCATCGTGAGCAACGTCGCCTCCTCGGCCAAGATCGTCGACCTCGGATTCTCCGTCTTCGGCGTACCCATGGCCTTCGACGGCGGCACCCTCCTCTTCCCGCTCTCGTACATCTTCGGGGACGTGCTCACCGAGGTCTACGGCTTCCGCGCCTCCCGGCGGGTCATCTGGACCGGCTTCCTCGCCCTGGCAGCCTCCGCGGCCGTCTTCTTCCTGCTCCGCGCCCTGCCCGCCGACGCGAGCTGGGAGGGCTATGCCGGCATGGCGGCCTACGACGCCATCCTGGGGGGCATGAGCTCGGGCGGTATCGTCCTCGCGAGCCTCGCGGGCTATTGGGCGGGAGAATTCTCCAACTCGGCGGTCCTGACCAAGATGAAGGTCGCGATGCGCGGCCGGCGCCTCTGGATGCGCACCATCGGCAGCACCCTCGTCGGCCAGCTCGTGGACACCCTCGCCTTCGTCCTCGTCGCGAGCGCGTTGGGTGTTTTCGGCTGGGACCTATTCCTCAGCCTCGTGCTGACGAACTACCTCTTCAAGTGCGCCGTGGAGGCCCTCATGACCCCCGCGACCTACGCCGCCGTCCGGAAGCTGAAGGCCGCGGAAGGCATCGCCGACGACGCCTACGCCGAAGAGGCAGGGGTGAGCTTCAACCCCTTCGCGCGGTAAGCCCCGGATCCGACCTCCCGCCTGACGCTCCGGCCTCGGCGAAATCCTGCCGCGGCGGCAGCCGGACGCGGCGCAGGGCGCCGCCCGAGCCGGACGCCGTTTCCGCTAGCCGGCGACGCGAGCGTGCGCGAGCCGCGTCAGCCGGCGGCGCGGTCGTCGGCGAGCAGGTCGTCGATCGCCCGGTTGACGGACTCGCTCTCGACGCGGGCTGATTCGGCGGTGCGCAGGATGCGGGCCGATTGCTCGTTGTGCCCGTTCAAGTCGCCGATGGCGGCGGAGATCACGCCGAAGCTTCGCTTGAGCGAATCGAAGGTTTCCGCGAAGGAAACCGAGATCGAGCGCTCTTCCTCAGCGTTCTTCTTGATCGCCGCCGCGAGGAGGGCGAGGGCGCGGACTCCTTCGAGCGCGGCCCGGTTGTCCTGCGAGAACGCGTCCATGGTGCGCGCGATATTGGCGATGAGCTCGTACGCGCGGGAAGTCTCCTCTATGACTTGGAACAGGGAGGCCGCGACCGCCTCGATGCGGGCGGCGCTCGCCTCGATCTGATCGTTCATCGACCTGACGATGGCGGATATCTCCTTGGTCCGCACCCCGGAAGAATCGGCGAGGTCGCGCACGGATTCGGCGACCACAGCGAAACCGGCGCCCGCCTCCCCCGCGTGGGCGGCTTCGATGGCGGCGTTCATGGCGAGCAGGTTCGTCTGGCCCGAGATCTTGGCGAGCGTGCCGACGATCTCCAGGGTCTTGGCCTGATAATCCGAGAGCCCCTTGACGCCGGAGATGGTCTGTTCGAGGGTACCCTTTCCCTCTTCGGCTAGCGCGGAGAGCCTCCTCGTGATCTCGTCGGCCAGCGTCACGTCCGACCGGATCGACTCGAAAGCGGCGGCCATCCGCTCCTGGGAAGAGGAATGCTCACCCGCGAGGGACGCCTGGCGCGCCACCGAGTCGCTGATGGCTTGGACGGACCCGAGCAGGAGACCGAGGTTACGTTGCGCCCCCTCCGAAGCTTGGCCGAGCTTGCCGGAAGCCTCGTAGAGTTCGGTGTTTTTCGCCATGAACGCGCCCATCACCGCGGCGACCTCGGCGAAGGAGTCGGCTATGGCTTTAGAGCTGGAATCGGCCTCCTTCTTGAGAACCGACACGCGCTCCATCATGCGGGAAAGCGAGGAGAGGGCCTGATCGCTCTTCTCCCGTTCGTCCAGCGCTTGCTTCAGCAAGGCGTCTTGGAGAGACGTTACGTACTTGAGCACCAGCGACGACAAGATGTAGACGAGGAGGATCACCGCGCGGCGGCCTTGGAGCTGGGGGATGCCCGAGATCGTCGTGCAGGCGAAGACCGCGGCCGCCATGAAGGCCCCCATGGCGACCGTATACGTTCCGCCGACCATCATCCCCATGGGCATGAGGGCGATGAGGCTCATCCCCAAGATCGATACCAGGACCGCCGGGTACTCGCCGGAGCGCGCGAGCGCGGGCGGGATCAGGATACCCAGCAGGATAAGCTCGAGGCCGGACAGCACGATCGCGCTGCCCAGGCGATCCTTCCCGAGAAGCACGCATACGGCGCCGACCACGGCGAGCACGGCGATGAGCGCCGATCCGAAGGACGCGACCGGGCTTTTCAGGAGGAAGACGCAGACCGGCAGGATGAGGCAGACCGCGGCGAAGATGATGCCGATGAAAACGATGCTTACCCGTTTTCTCCTGAGGGCGAAATACTCGCCCATCCGCAGGCCGGATTCCGATTTTGAGAATATGCGCCGAAGCTCCTTCCACATAACCCTGTCCCTCGCTTACTATGAACGCACGCGCCGCGGTTTCCTTCAGGATGCGTTTTAACGACACATAGCATTATATTGTCAATTTTAACGATACGTTTGTCAAACCGACGGAATAGATCCACAATGAACCAGCCTCGGAGGCGCCATGAACGCGATCATCGTTTTCGATTCCAAGCACGGAGCCACGGCGGATATCGCCGCCCGTATCGCGGAGAAGTTCGGGGAAGGCGTAAGCCTCGTATACCTACGGGATAGGGGAGCCGAACGGGTCGACCTGGCCGACGCCGACCT
>JAEWSV010000459.1 GCA_023398155.1 Spirochaetota bacterium | reverse complement strand
ACCCGGTTGGTTTTCAAAAGTATCTCCGCAAATCCCGGGGGGGATTTGCCGCCTAAAGAGGCTGATTTCAGAAGTTGAAACTTTTGAAATCTCGATATTCCGGTCTAGGTAAAAACACAGGATTCAGCCGGCGCGAGCGGACGGTACCGACAGGGGGTAACGCATGGTTACGAGGGACGAGGTCGTAAAAAGGACCTACATAGGGAAGGATATCTCCGACGTCATGGAGCTTCCCGATCTCATAGATATTCAGCTCTCTTCTTATGAGCGTTTCCTTCAGCGGGAGCGCCTCAGGAAGGGCGAAGCCCCCGAGAAGCAGGGCCTCGAGGAGGCGTTCCGATCGACGTTCCCGATCGAAAGCCCCAACGGGGACATGATACTTGAGTACGAATACTACGCCTTCGACGAAGATAATATCAAATTCTCCGAACAGGAGTGCAAGCAGAAGGGCCTCACCTACGCCGTTCCGCTCAAGGCGCGCATCAACCTGATCTTCCAGCAGACGGGAGAGATCCGCCAAAAAGACATCTATATGGGCGATATCCCGATCATGACCGACCGGGGGACGTTCATCATCAACGGCGCCGAGCGCGTCGTGGTTTCGCAGATCCACCGTTCGCCGGGCGTCATCTTCAGCCACGAGAAGGGTATCTATTCCTCCCGCATCATCCCCTATCGCGGTTCTTGGCTCGAATTTGAAATCGATCAAAAGCGCGAGCTCATCTACGCAAAGATCGACCGCAAGAAGCGAATACTCGGTTCGATCTTCCTCCGCGCGCTCGGTTACGAGGGGCGCGAGCAGGTTATCGACGCCTTCTACAAGACCGAGACCGTCGCCGTCGTGGACGGGCGCGAGGAGAAGGAAAAGCTCGTCGGCCGCGTCCTGGCCAAGGCCGTCTGGATAGAGGCGGAGGGCGAGAAGAAAAAGCTCTACCGCGCGGGCGAAAAGCTCCATCCCCATGACCTCGACGAGCTGGTCATCAACGGCGTCACGAGCATCCAGGTCATCGACTTTAAGGCTCCCGGCTCCCTCGACTCTCCCATGATCCTCAACTGCTTCGAACGCGAAGAGATCAAGTTCATCAAGGAAGATCCGAGCCGCGACGAGCCGTCCAAGGACGACGCGCTTTCCGCCGTCTACTCGGTGCTCATGCCCGGCGAGCCTATCACAGTGGAGGCCGCTGAGAAGGATCTCCTCGGCATGTTCTTCACGAGCCGCCGCTATGACCTGGGCAAGGTAGGCCGGTACAAGCTCAACAAAAAGTTCGATTTCGATCCGCCGCTCGCCGACTTCACCCTCACCAAGGATGACGTCATCGCGACGATGAAGTTCCTCATCAACGTGTACGTAGGCAACGAGAACGTCGACGATATCGACCACCTCGGTAACCGCCGCGTCCGTTCCGTCGGCGAACTCATGGCGAATACGCTCAAGACGGCTTTCAGCCGGATGGAGCGCATCGCCAAGGAGCGCATGAGCCTCAAGGAAACGGACACGATCAAGCCGCAGGACCTGATCTCCATCAAGCCCGTGGTCGCGGCGATCAAGGAGTTCTTCGGCTCCAGCCAACTCTCCCAGTTCATGGACCAGGTCAACCCGCTCGCGGAACTAACCCACAAGCGGCGCCTCAACGCGCTCGGCCCGGGCGGCCTCTCGCGGGACCGCGCCGGCTTCGAGGTCCGCGACGTCCACTATACCCATTACGGCCGCATGTGCCCCATCGAGACGCCGGAAGGTCCGAACATCGGCCTCATCGTCTCCCTGGCCAACTACACCCGCGTGAACGAGTACGGCTTCTTAGAGACGCCGTACCGCAAGGTCGTGAAGGGCAAGGCGACCCGCGACATCGAATACCTCTCCGCCATGGACGAAGACAAGTACTACATCGCCCAGGCCTCGGCCAAGGTCGATGACGGCGGCGTCTTCGCGGACAAGCAGATCTCCTGCCGCCGCCAGGGCGACTATACCACCCGCGCTCCGGAGGACCTCCAGTATATGGACGTCTCCCCGAAGCAGATCATCTCGGTGTCCGCCTCCCTCATCCCCTTCCTGGAGCACGACGACGCCAACCGCGCGCTCATGGGTTCCAACATGCAGCGCCAGGCCGTCCCCCTCATCTTCCCGGAGCCGCCGCGCGTGGGCACCGGCATGGAAGGCAAGTGCGCGTACGACTCCGGCGTCCTCATCAAGGCGAAGCGGGCGGGCGTCGTGGCAAAGGTCACCGCGGAAGAGGTTACGATCAAGCCGGAAGGCGCCAAGGACGATTCGCAACTCGACCGGTACCCACTCGTGAAATACCAGCGGACCAACCAGGACACTTGCTACAACCAGCGGCCGGTCGTGAAGCTCGGCGAGAAGATCGCCAAGGGCCAGGTCGTCGCCGACGGCCCCGCCACCAAGGACGGCGAGCTCGCGCTCGGCCGGAACATCCTGGTCGGCTTCATGCCGTGGAACGGGTACAACTATGAGGACTCCATCCTCATCTCCGAGCGCGTGGTCAAGGAGGATATGTTCACCTCCATCCACATCAAGGAATTCGTCACCGAAGTCCGCGAGACTAAGCTCGGGCCGGAGAAGATCACCCGCGACATCCCGAACACGAGCGAAAAATCCCTCGACAATCTGGACGCCGAAGGTATCATCCGCGTCGGCGCCAAGGTCCGCTCGGGCGACATCCTGGTCGGCAAGGTCACGCCCAAGAGCGAGACCGCAACCACTCCCGAATTCAAGCTCCTCAACTCCATCTTCGGCGAAAAGGCCAAGGAAGTCCGCGACAGCTCCCTCCGCGTGCCGCACGGCATCGAGGGCACCATCATCGATATCCAGCGCCTCAAGCGCACCGAGGGCGACGATCTCAACCCGGGCGTCGACGAGGTCGTGAAGGTGCTCATCGCCACGAAGCGCAAGCTCCGCGAGGGCGACAAGATGGCCGGCCGCCACGGTAACAAGGGCGTCGTCGCGCGGATCCTGCCGCAGGAAGACATGCCGTATATGGAAGACGGCACGCCCCTCGATATCTGCCTGACGCCGCTCGGCGTCCCCTCCCGTATGAACATCGGCCAGCTCCTGGAGACCGAACTCGGCTGGGCGGGCATCGCGCTTGACGAGTGGTACTCGGCGCCGGTATTCCAGTCGCCGAGCACCGACCAGATCGAGGAAAAGCTCAAGGAAGCCGGCCTTCCCACGAGCTCCAAGACGGTACTCCGCGACGGCAAGACGGGCGAGCCCTTCGTGAACCCGGTCTTCTGCGGAATCATCTACTTCCTCAAGCTCCACCACTTGGTCGACGACAAGATGCACGCCCGTTCTACGGGACCGTACTCCCTCGTGACCCAGCAGCCGCTCGGCGGAAAGGCCCAGTTCGGCGGCCAGCGCCTCGGCGAAATGGAAGTCTGGGCTCTGGAAGCGTACGGCGCCGCGAATACGCTCCAGGAACTCCTCACGATTAAATCCGACGATATGACCGGACGTTCCAAGATCTACGAGGCCATCGTGAAGGGCGAGCCGTCTACGACCGCGGGCGTGCCCGAGTCCTTCAACGTCCTCGTGCAGGAACTGCGCGGACTGGCCCTGGACATGACGATCTACGACGCGAAAGGAAAGCAGATCCCGCTCACCGAACGCGACGAGGAACTCATCGCCAAGCAGGGCTCGAACTTCTAAGGGGTTTATAGGATGCGCGACATTCAAGACTTCGATTCGATAATGATCCGCCTCGCGTCGCCCGACATGATAAGGTCGTGGTCGTACGGCGAGGTGAAGAAACCGGAGACGATCAACTACCGCACCCTCCGGCCCGAGAAGGACGGCCTTTTCTGCGAGCGGATTTTCGGCACCACCAAGGAGTGGGAGTGTTACTGCGGTAAGTTTAAGTCCATCCGCTATAAGGGCGTCATCTGCGACCGTTGCGGCGTCGAGGTCACGCACTTCAAGGTGCGCCGCGAGCGCATGGGCCACATCGAACTGGCGGCGCCCGTCTCCCATATCTGGTATTACCGCTCGGTCCCGAGCCGCATGGGCCTCCTCTTGGATTTACCCGTCGCGGCCCTCAGGTCCATCCTCTACTACGAGAAGTACGTGGTCATCGAGGCGGGCGACACGGACCTCAAGAAGATGCAGCTCCTCACCGAGGAGGAGTACTACGAGGCCCAGGAACGCTACGGCGGCGCCTTCACCGCCGGTATGGGCGCGGAAGCCATCCGTACCCTCCTTGAGAACCTCAACCTGGACCAGATGTCCGTGGACCTCCGGGCCAAGATGATCGAGAAGGGCGCCAAGAGCGACAAGCGCCTCCTCAAGCGCATCGAGATAGTCGAGAACTTTCGCGGGTCTAACAACAAGCCCGAGTGGATGATCCTGGAGACGATACCGGTGATCCCGCCGGAGCTCCGCCCGATGGTCCAGCTCGACGGCGGCCGCTTCGCGACGAGCGACCTTAACGACTTGTACCGCCGCGTCATCAACCGTAACAACCGCCTCAAGCGGCTCCAAGCCCTTAACGCGCCGGACATCATCATCCGCAACGAGAAGCGCATGCTTCAGGAAGCGGTAGACGCCCTCTTCGACAATTCCAAGAAGAAGCGCGTCGTCAAGGGCGCATCGAATCGACCCCTCAAGTCCATCTCCGACATGCTCAAGGGCAAGCAGGGCCGGTTCCGCCAGAACCTCCTCGGCAAGCGCGTCGACTATTCCGGCCGCTCGGTCATCACCGTCGGTCCCGACCTCAAGATATGGCAGTGCGGACTTCCGACCAAGATGGCCTTGGAGCTCTTCAAGCCCTTCATTATGAAGAAGCTCGTCGATAAGGACGTGGTCTACAATATCAAGAAGGCCAAGCTCCTCGTGGAGCAGGAGACCCCCGAGGTCTTCGCGATCCTGGACGAGGTGGTCAAGGAGCATCCGGTGCTCCTCAACCGCGCTCCGACCCTGCACCGCCTCGGCATCCAGGCCTTCGAGCCTGTGCTGGTGGAGGGCAAGGCCATCAAGCTGCACCCGCTCGTCTGCCACGCTTTCAACGCCGACTTCGACGGCGACCAGATGGCCGTCCACGTCCCTCTCACGCAGGCCGCGCAGATGGAATGCTGGACCCTCATGCTCTCCGCGCGTAACCTCCTCAACCCCGCGAACGGCAAGACCATCGTCTTCCCGTCGCAGGACATGGTCCTCGGCATCAACTTCCTCACCAAGGTGAAGAAGGGCGCCAAGGGCGAAGGCCGCCGCTATTCTTCTATGGAAGAGGTACTCATGGCGGTGGAGTCCAAGTCCCTCGAGTGGGAAGCTCTCATC
>JAEWSV010000046.1 GCA_023398155.1 Spirochaetota bacterium | reverse complement strand
GTCCGGCCCTCCACCCTGATTTCCCGGAAGCCGACCTTGTCGCGGACGGTATCCGCCGCGGGTCCCGCGGCCGGGCCCGCCTGGCCGCCCGCGGTTTCGCCCTCGCTCGCGGCGGAGCCGGCGCCCGCGGCGACGAAGGAGACCTCCACTTCGTAAAGCTTGGGATTCTCCGGCGACCAGAGTTCGGGCTTGACCGCTAAACGCAACTTGCCCGATCCGCCGCGCACCGGGAACGCCGCGTCCACGCCGAGTTCGGCGATGCGGAGCCGAGCCTCGCCTTCGACGGAGGCAGCGTCGAGGGGCGCCGATCCCGGGACGGCGGCGCCTGCAGCGGCCGTGCCGGTGGCGACGCCGGCGGCGTTATCGTTTGCGCCGGCGACTTGGACGTCCAACTCGATCGAACCGAAATTTCCGTCCGGCACCAAGCGGAGGAACCAATCCTTAATGAAGACGGCCGGCGTCCTGAGGATGAGGACATCGCGATAGAGGCCGCCGTAGTTGAACCAATCGGTATTATCCATGGGCACGCGGTCGGCGCGCTTGCGCGCCTCCACGACGACGATGAGGCGGTTCTCGGTCTTCACCGCGGCGGTGATCTCCGCGCAGAAGGGCGTGGAAGCGCCGTCGTGCGTCCCGAGGAACGTACCGTTGAGGAAGACGGACGCGCGGTAAGCGGCGCCCTCGAAACGGAGGAAGGTCCGCTCGCCCTTCCGTTCCGGAACGTAGCGGAAGGTGCGCGTGTAGACGCCGGATCCCTCGAAATAGTGCAGCTCTTCCCGTTCCATATTCCAGCATGAGGGGACCGTCATGCGTTCCCAAGCTTCCCAATCCCAATCAAGCGGCATGGGTCTTCCCGCCGCGTCCGTCGCCTGTTCTTGGTACCATTTGGCGCGACGGCAGGTATCGTACCAGTCGACGCCGAAATTCCAACGTCCGTTCAGGGACTCGGCCGGGCGGCCGGAGGCGTTCACGAGGCCGCTCCGGTCTAGGCGTACGGCCAGGAACTGGGCTTCGTAATCCGTATCGTGGATGTTGAATAAAAAGTTACCGGTTTTTTCGGCCATACGGGACTCCTTAGGCTCACCCATTAGCGCAGCACGCTGCAGCTTCTTGGGACTATATTACCAATGAATTGACATTACAATCTCATTATAATGACATTGTTTCAATTTAATCGTACACTACGGCATGCCCTCAATTGACGAGCTGGTCCGCGTTTCCGGCTATTCCCGCAGCACGGTCTGCCGCTTCCTCGCGGGGAAGACGGTTCGCTCGCCAGCCCGCGCGGCCATCCTGGAAGCCGCGGCCGAGACGGGCTATCCCCTCGCCCCTCCCACCCGGTCCGATTCGGCCATCCTCGTTTCCCTTCCCGCCGACTTCGAGGGTTTCCGCGGATACGCCGATGCCGTGGAGGGGATCATGCGTCGGGCCGGAGAACGGAGAATCCCGGTGATTTTCGATGAGGCCCATGCCGCGCTCCGCCGCTTCGCCGTGGTCATCCTGGGGAAGGGAAAAGCGGAGGAGGACGCGGAAAGCCGCGTCCGAGAAGCCGCGGGAAATCCGTGCGTCCTCCTGAACCGTATGCCGGAAGAGGCCGAGGCGAGCTGGGTGTCCGTGGACTTCCGCGCCGCGGCGGCGGACGCGGTGGGTCGGCTCAGCGCCGCGGGATGCGGCAGGCTCGCCTGTTGGGCCGACGCGGAGAACCGCCGCGTGGAAGAACATAAGCTCGAAGGCTTCCGCACGGCCGCGGCGGAGGCGGGCGTCAAGGCGCTCACCCTTTCCCCCGCGGACGGCCCCTTGGAAGCCGCCGTCGTCGCCGCGCTCGGGAGCGGCGGCCGCCCCGACGGGTGGTTCGCTCCGTCCGACGAGATCGCCATGCGGGTGATCCGCATCGCCGGGGCGCTCGGCCTCCGGGTTCCGGAAGACCTCTCCGTGATCGGCATGAACGACGTCGAAGGCGCCCCCTATTTTTCTCCGTCCATCACGAGCGTACACGTACCCTTCCGCGCCTCCGGCTCCACGGCCGTGGACTGCGCGCTCCGGCTCCTGGACGAACCTATCGAGCGATCCGTGAAGATCGTTATGAAGCACCGAATCGTGGAACGCGAATCCTGCGCGCCCGTCGGAGCGACGCGCACCGGACCAAAAGGAGACCTTCATGCGAACTGAGACCCGCGCGCCCGCCCGTAAACCGATGGAAAACCTCCTCCGCGCCGACCTCTTCGCGACGCCGCCCGACCTCGAAAAGTCATTCTGGGAGGGCGCGCTCGGCTTCGCCGTGGAAAAGATCCGATCGAATATCCCGGCCTTCGCCCACGCCTACCCGCCGCCCGCGAGCGTCGGCAACGTCTACCCGCCGATCGCCAACACCGAGTGGACGAGCTCGTTCTGGACCGGCATGCTGTGGCTCGCGTACGAGAATACGGGCGAGGAAATCTTCCGGACGACCGCGGAAGGCCAGCTCGCGGACTATCGCGCCCGCCTGGACGGCCGTATCGCGACCGATACGCACGACCTCGGTTTCCTCTATTCGCTCTCCTGCGTCGCCGCCTGGAAACTCACCGGGAACCGGGAGGCCCGAGCGACCGCCCTCAAGGCCGCGGACCTCCTCATGATCCGCTATTTCGAGAAGGCCGGGGTGATCCAAGCTTGGGGAAATCTCAACGATCCGGAACAGCGCGGCCGTATCATCGTGGATTGCGCCATGAACCTGCCGCTCCTCCACTGGGCAGCCGCGGAGACGGGAAATCCCTACTACGCCGAAGCGGCGGAGCGACACATAGGTCGGGCCAACGCCTTCGCGATCCGCGACGATTGGTCGAGCTTCCACACCTACTACTTCGATACGGAGACCGGCGCTCCGCTCCGCGGCGTCACGGCCCAGGGCTACGCCGACGATTCCTGCTGGGCGCGGGGCCAGGCCTGGGTCATCTACGGTAGCCCGCTTTCGGCCCGCTACCTCCGCGATCCTTCCCTGTTGGAAACCGCGCGAGGCCTCGCGCGCTACTTCCTCAACCGTCTCCCCGAGGATCTCGTGTCCTACTGGGACCTCGTGTTCACCGAAGGAAACGAGGAGCGGGACAGTTCCGCCGCGGCGATCGCCGCCTGCGGTCTCCTGGAACTCGCCGCCCAACTGCCCGTCGCCGATCCGGATCGCCGTCCCTTCGAGAACGCGGCCCTCCGCATCCTCGCCTCCCTCGCGGAGAACTACACGAGCGCGGGCCATCCGAAATCGAACGGCATCCTCCTCCACTCCGTCTACAACAAGCCGAAACGAGAGGGCGTGGACGAGTGCGTGATCTGGGGGGATTATTTCTATGTCGAAGCGCTCACGCGCGTCCTCCGCGGCTGGAAACCGTATTGGTGAGCCGAGCGATGGACGTCTTCGGTCAGCGTCTCCGCGAAAATCCCCTCCGCACGCGCGCCGACCTAGAGCGGGCCCTCCGGGACCTGCTCGAACCGCTCTCCCGGCGCTACGTGGACGGCGGCATCAAGTTCGGCGACTCGGGCGTCCGTTACTCGCCGCGCGTGGTCCTCCTGGAGGGCTGGAGCCGGCCGCTCTGGGGCATCGCGCCGCTCCTCGCGGGCGGCGGCTCGTATCCCGAGCTTGAGCGCCACCGGGAAATTTTCAAGCGCGGCGTGGACCCTAACGACCCCGCGTACTGGGGTGAAAGCGGCGACTACGACCAGCGGCTCGTGGAGATGGCCGCAATAGCCCTTTCCCTCATCCTGAAGAGCGACCTGTTATGGGAGCCGCTCGCCGGCCGCGACAAGGCCAACGCAGAGGCCTGG
>JAEWSV010000422.1 GCA_023398155.1 Spirochaetota bacterium | reverse complement strand
ACGCCGAGGCCCGTGTCGCACCCGCCGCACGCGGTCAATGCCGCGCAGAGCGCGGCGATCAGCAGTACGCGCATCTCGCCTCCCGCTACCCTAGGGGCGGGAAGCGGCCGGCGCTTGCGTTTTCTACTTCAGTTCGGAACGATTGGCGACCACTCGGGAGATGAGCCCGTATTTGACGGCTTCCTCCGCGTTCATCCAGAAATCGCGGTCGGTATCCTTTTCCACCTGACCGAACGCGACGCCGGTCTCGTCGGAGATGAGCCGGTTGATCTTGCCGCGGAGTTTCTCCAACTCCCGCGCGTGGATCTCGATGTCGGTCGCGACGCCGCGGATGCCGGAAAGCGGCTGGTGGATGAGGTAGTGGCTGTTCGGGAGGCCGATGCGCCGTTCCTTGGGAGCGGCCAGAAGGATGAGGGCCGCGGCGCTCGCCACGAGTCCCATGCCGATGGTCCAGACCGGAGGTTTCACGAAGCGGATCATGTCGAAGACGGCGTAGCCCGCATCGGCGTCGCCGCCGGGGGAATCGATGAAGATCCGGATGGGGTCGTCCCCCATGTCCTCCAAGAGCAGGAGCTGACGCACGGTCCGCTCCGACAGGGTCTTGTCGATTTCGCCCGAGAGCAGGATGGTCCGCGTCTTCAGCATCTTGGAGATCAGGGGATCGGGACCCTCCGCCGTATGTTCTTCTTCGCGCTCCTCTTCCCCCTCTTCTTCTCCGAGTCGGAAACGGGGGTCGTCGAGTCGATTCATATGTTGCTCTCCTGTGGATGGCGGCTAAGCATCAGGTACATGGGTTGAACCTGCCGCGAGGGTTTTCATCAATATACGTTTGTGCGGGCGGGGCGTCAATAAACGAAGGGAGACCCTCTCGGGTCTCCCGGGGAGCCGGAGGGCGCGGTCTTCCGCGGCGCACCCCGCATTCTTCATCTTAGAAGCCCAGGGCTTCCTTCACGAGCACGACCTTGACGCGGCCGCTCTGTCCCTCGCCGTTGATGAGGAGTATCTTGTTCGCCCGCGAATTGAAGGTGTCCGGAAGGCCGTAGGCTTTCCGGGCCCGCGCGCTCTCCAGGGGCACGACGCGCTCTTCCAAACGCTTGAAGGCCTCGTCCAGGTTCTTCACGATCTTGTTGGCGCCGATGACGAAGATAGCCGTGCCCGCGCCGTACGCGTACGCAGGGAGCTGGCTGCCGGTCATGGAGGCGATGAGGAGCTTGCCGTCCTCGGTGACCGCGTGGACCGAGCCCACGGAAACGTCCGGGCCGGCGCCGAGCTTACGCATCTCGCGCCCCTGCTGTCCCGCATTCATGGAGTTGAGCCTGTTCCTTACCGAATCGTAGGAGCCGCCCTCATTGAGCATCTTCCCCAGGCCGATGGAGTCGACGGTGGCAGAAGCCATCGTGAAGACCTCCGAGCCCGCTGCGATCAATGACTGGACCTTGGCCGCGGCTTCGTCGCCGTTTTCTGCTATATGCACCTCAAGACCGTTGGAGGTCAGGGCAGTCCGTACGCGCTCGATCGTCGCACCGTCGGGGATGTCGTTCCAGGATCGCATATCGTTCTCCTTCTTGCGCTTTTACTCCGCCGCTTTATGTATCCGGCGTTTCATGTATAGTTATTATTAGTAAGTTAGTAATAAATGCACACAAAGACAAGGAAATAGTTTATTATTTATGTATGGATACCAAGGACGAGATCGCCGGAAAGCTCTGTCCCTCCGTGGAAGCCGCGTTCGGCCTCTTGGGGAAGAAATGGACCGGCCTCATCATCCATCGACTCTTGGAGAAGGATCTCTACTTCTGCGAGTTGGAGGAGGCTATCCCCGCCTTGAGCGCCCGCGTGCTCACCGTCCGCATGCGGGAACTGGAGAACGAAGGTCTCGTGAGGCGGGACGTGACAACGCACAGCCCGGTGCGCGTGAGCTACGCGCTTACGGAGAAAGGCAGAGCCCTCGGCCCGGTGCTCAAGGGCATAGCCGAGTGGGCCACCGCCTGGAACGGAACCGGCGACCTTTCCGGCGACCGCGCGGCGACCGCCGTCGCGGTGGAGTCCTGAGGCGCCCTACCCCTCCACTCCGGTCCTATATTCGAACCAATCGAAATCCGCGCGGACCGCGCGCGAACGAGAATCCACGCAGGCCACGCCAACGAAGGTCCCCGTGAACTCCCCGTACTTGCAGAACTCGTCCGAAAGCTCCGACGTATCCAGGACCGGCCCGCAGGCAGTCCAGACCGCGGCGTCCAGGCTCCGCTCCGCAGCCTCATCCATAGAATAGAAGAATCGCAGTTCGCGCTCGCGGACGGCGAGCCTAAGATAGACGCGGGCCGCGCTCAAGACCGCGCAGGGCAGCTCGGTCCGTTCGCCGTTCACGAGGCTCGTCAGCACGAGGAGTTTGTCCCCATCGGCGGACTCGCGACAGATGCGCAGATACCGGTAGTCCATGTCGTCGTAGTAGGCGACGAGTCCCGCCGACTGCCGGAAGTCTTCCGGTTCGAACTCCACGGCGCAGGCCGCCTCCGCGCGAAGAGAAGTGAGGCGGCGGGCGACGAGGGCGACATCGTCCAGGGAGCAGAGCGACTGCAGGCCGCGGAGCCTGAGGAAACCCGGCCGTTCGGTCATGGAAGCGAAACGCTCCCTGGAGATGCGCGGCGTGACGAGGTGGAGGTTCCACTCCCCGTCGAAATTATCGCGGCCTTCGGCCGGCGCCGCGGTAACCGCCGGGGACAGAGCTTGCGCCGCGGCGGCCAGAGCTCGCGCCGCGGCGACCGTGAGGGCCGGCGCGGTGGCCGGCACCGGCTCGGGGACTTCCAGCTTGGCCCGGTTGCCGCCGCCGGCCAGGCGCAGCCAGCCGTCATCGGTCCACCGCATCTTCTGGATGCCGGTCTCCCGGCCGAGGGTGCAGCGGAGTTCCGGCGTGAAGGGGCGGGAACAGAGGTGAACCGCGTAGTGCTCGCCCGCGGGGGTCTCCACCCAGGAGGCGTGGCCGACCTTCTGTAAGGGCGAGTCTGGGTTGTAGCGGTGGGGTTTAAGGAAATCGTCCTTTTCCGCCTCGTCAAAGTCGTCCGTGGCGGTGAGGATGGGGTTCGCGGGGTCGCCCTCATAGGGTCCCCAGACGGAGGGGGCGCGGGCCATGGTCACGCAGTGGCCGTAGCCCGTGCCGCCCTCGGCCGCCATGAGGTAGTACCGGCCGTCCCGCTTGTAGAGGTGGGGCCCTTCCACGCAGCCCCGGCTCGTGCCGCCGTCCCAGACTTTGCGGAGCGGGCCGACCATCGACCTCAGGACCGGATCGTATTCCTGCACCACGATGCCGCCGGGCCGTCCCGGGCCGCCGCGGAGTTCCCACTCCAGGCAGGCCACGTATTTATGTCCGTCCTCGTCATGGAGGAAGGAGGGATCGAAGCCGACCGAATGGAGGTAGACCGGCTCGCTCCAGGGGCCGTCTATGGAAGGGGACGTGACGAGGAAGTTGTCCACGTCGAAGTAGCGGGCGTTGTGGGAGAGCATGAGGGAATAGGACAGGTGGAAGAGCTCCCCGTCGTGGGTGAGGCAGGGAGCCCAGACACCCTTGGCCGAGGGTAGCCGCCGAAGGTCCAGCCGCCGCTCGTCGGTGAGGGCGTGGGTGCGGAGCGCCCAGTCTTTCAGGTTCCGGGAGTGGTAGATCGCGATTCCGGGGAACCACTCGAAGGTGGAGGTCGCGAGGAAGTAGTCCTCCCCGAAGCGGAGGATGGACGGGTCGGGGTTGAACCCCGGCAGGATCGGGTTGCGGATCATCGCGCGCCTACCGCGGCCTTACCGTGACCGGACGGTGAACCCGTTCTTGCGGATCACGTCCGCGTAGAAAAAGGCGCTGTCCTTGGGAATGCGGCGCAGGTCGTCCTCGTAATCCACGTAGACGAGGCCGAAGCGCTTGGTGAAGCCGAAGCCCCACTCGAAGTTATCCAGGAGCGACCAGACGAAGTAGCCGCGGACGTCCGCGCCCTCCTTCTGCGCTTGCCAGGCCGCCGCAAAATGGCGGCGGAGGTAGTCCACCCGCACCGGATCGTGGACGCAGCCGTCGTCGCCGAGGACGTCTAGGACCGTGGTGCCGTTCTCCGACACGTACACGGGCGGATTGCCGTACTCGTCCTTGATGCGGCGGAGCGTGAGGTAGAGGGCTTCGGGCCAATCCTCGAATTCCTCGAACTCGGCGCGCCAGGCGTAGGGCCGGTAGACCTGCTTGGCCCGGATGAAATCGCTCGAAGCGTCGTGGGCCACGATGCGGCGGGTGTAGTAG
>JAEWSV010000401.1 GCA_023398155.1 Spirochaetota bacterium | reverse complement strand
TTGCGCGCGATGACGAGGCCGGCGCCGATGAGGGCGCCGCCCGCCAAGAAGAGCGGCGTGATCCGCTCGCCGAGGAAGGCCCAGCCGAGCAAGGCGCCGACGACGGGTTGGGCGAAGAAGGTAAGGGAGGCGGTGGAAGCGCTCAGCTTGGCGAAGGCGTAGTTCCAGAGGAACATGGCGAGGGCGGTGGAGACCACGCCGAGGAAGAGCACGCCCGCCACGATCGGAAAGTCGATGGTACCGAGCCCGATCGCGGAGATCTCCCGAGAACCGAGGATGAGGCTCGTGGGAAGGCCGCCGAGGAGCATGACCGCGCTGGAGGAAAGCAGGTCGGCCGAGGCCGAGACCTTACGCACGAGCACGGAATAGAGGGCCCACGTCGCGGCCGCGACGATGAGGCAGAGGTTACCGAGCAACGCCGGATCGATAGCCCCGGCAGCGGCCGTCTGCACTGAAGCCGCGGCGGCCGTCGCGGCGGTAAGCGCGTTCCACGGTTCCACGATGGCCAGCACGCCGAGGGTGGCGGTGACGAGCGACGCGAGGCGCCGCGCCGTGACCTTTTCCCTGAGCAGTATCACCGCGAAGGGCAGGACCAGGGCGGGCGTCGCCGAGGTCACGAGTGAAGCGACCGAAGCGGTGGAAAGCTTGGTCCCGACGAACTGGAAGCCCAAAGAGATACCGTAACCGACGAAACCCACGGCCAACGCGGCGGCCAGGTCGCGGCCGCCCAGGCGGAGCCCCCGCCTTCCCGTTCCGGGAAGGAGCCGCCTGAGGAAGGCGATAGCGGCGAGCGAGACGAAACCGAGGAGCAGCCTCAGGCTGAGCAGGGCGAAGGGCGGAATCACCTGGAGCACGACTTTGCTCACGGCGTACATACCGCCCCAGATGGCGGCCGCGGTCAAGCCCGCGAATAGCGCGGGCGCGTTGGTCCTCATGGGGCGCGAATATACCATAGAGTTTGACTATTTCGTACAAGACCGCCCCCGTTCCTTCATAGAAAATGGCCGCCGGAGGCTTCGAATGAACAAGACATGGAAAGGCCATGCGATGGCCGCGTTCGTCATACTCGTATGGGGAAGCACTTTCGTCGTCACCAAGGTGCTCTTGCGCTCGTTTTCGCCGACGGAGGTCCTGGCGATACGCTTCGCGCTCGCCGCTGCGATCGTGGCGCCCGCGGGGCGCGGAACCCTCCGATTCTACGGGGCGCAGACGGAACTTCGCCTGGCGGCGGCGGGGCTCGCGGGCATCACCGCGTACTACCTCGCGGAGAACGGGGCCTTGGCGGCTACGGACTCGGTCAACGTCGGCCTGATAGTGGCGGTCATCCCGCTCTTGACGGCCGCGGCCTCCCGGCTCCTCGCGACCGGAGAGGTCCTGCGGCGATCTTTTTGGATCGGGCTCGCCGTCGCGGGAGCGGGCGTCTTCCTCGTGGTGCTCAACGGCCGCGTACTCAGGCTGAACCCGATGGGGGATCTCCTCGCCTTCGGCGCGGCCGTCTCCTTCGCCGTTTATTCGGTACTCATGAAGGGCGTCGGAGACGGGATCCCCCCGTTCGCGGCGGTGCTGCGCACCTTCGTCTGGGGCCTGCTCGGCGCCCTCCCCTTCCTGGCCGCCGAATGGCGCGCCGCGGCCCCCGCGCCGATATGGACGCGCTTCGCGGAGCCCTTCGTCCTACCGTCCTTCGTCTTCCTGTCCGCGCTCGCCTCCGCCGTGGCCTACGCGCTCTGGAACCGGGCGATCGCGATCCTCGGAGCGGTCCGCGCGAACACCTACGTATACGCGGTTCCGCTCGTAAACACGGCGCTCAGCGCGGCGCTCCTCGGCGAGTCGGTCACGCGCCTTTCGGCGATCGGCGGCGTCCTCATCATCCTCGGCGTCGCCGCGGACGGTCTCCGGCCTCGCCGCTCGCTCCCGCCCCGGAAGCGCTCCCGCGCGAAGGCAGGTTCATGACGAGCAGCCCTGAGATGAAGACGGCCGTACCCGCGAGCGACCAGGCGTCCGGCATCTCTCCCCGCAGGAGGACGCCCCAGAGCAGGGCGAACAGGCCGAGGGAATTAGCGAAGATGCCCGTGGTCATGAAGGAGAACCGCGTCAGGGCGACTCCCCAGATGAGGAAGCTCGCGCCGGTGATGAAGCCGAGGGAAACCGCGGCGACGACAGGAAACGGGGAAAGGGGGCCCAAGAGAGCCGGCCCTGAGAAGGGCAGCGGGAGGGCGGTGAATACGCTCGCGATCAAGAAGACGCTGAGGTTCATGCTGCCCGAATCCATCCGGCCCATGAGGATCTTCTGGCCCATCATATGGGCGGAAGACCCCAAGGCCGCCACGGCGAAGAGCAGGAAATCCATGGCGCCGCCAGCGCGGACCGCCGAAAAGCCTTTCACCCCGACCAGGAGGGCGCCGACGATGCAGAGGAAGGCGGCCGAGAGCTTCCGCATTCCCGGCCGCTCGCGGAAGTAGAGCGCGGAAATGATAAGGAGCGCCGTCGCCTGGATAGGCTGCTCCACGATATAGCCCCATGAAGCCCCGCGCGTGATGGCCCCGTTCTCGGCGACGTAATTGATCGCCTTGGCCGCGGCGGCGACCCAAATCCAGGCGTCGCCGAACACGAGCCGAGGCCGCTTCCGCGTAACCGCGTGGTAGAGCCCCAGGAACGCGACCCCGAAAAAAAAACGGAAGAAACTGATGAGCGCGGGCGAAAAGGCGAAGGCCGCCGCCTTCACCAAGATCCCGACGTAACTCCACATGAGGATAGGCACGAAGAGCAGGATGTATTTCATGCGACGCTCCGCCTTCCAGTATGCGGAGAACAGGATCGTCCATCTAGCGCCGCGCCGTCCGTATACGCCCCGACGGCTTGCGCACAATGGAGAAATAAGCGAGAATTTCGATATTCGTTCGCATTACGGGGGCGAGGCCATGTATCCCCAGTCAGGAAAGCGTCCGTTCTCCGACCGCGGGCTTCGCGTCCTAGCGGCGGTTTTCTTATGTCTCATCGGCGGAATGCTCGCGGCGGATGAGCGGCCGCCGGCGGTGCTCATAATCTATTCCTACGGCGACTCCCTTCCCTGGGAGCGCGGGGTGATCGAAGGGATCAGGGACGCCGTCGCCGACCTACCGAACGGCGACAAGCCCACGATCTTCGAGGAGACGCTGGATACGAGCCGGCTCGGAAAGGCGGCAGGCAAGGAAGCTTGGGGTCTCTACCTTTCCGAAAAGTACGCTTCCGCCGGGATCGACGTCGTAATGACGGAGAGTCAACAGGCCGCGGAGCTGCTGTTTTCCCTCCCCGACCTTTTTCCGGACGCGCGGCGGTACGTCTTCCACTATGCCCCCCTCGATCGGCATCCTCGGGCTAAGGCGGGGGAACGCCGCTTCTCCTCTGCCATGGACCTGGGCCGCGCGGTGGCGACCATCACCGAGATCCTCCCGGATACGGAACGGATCGTCGCGGTATTGGACGAAAGCGCCGTCGGCCGAGCCCGCGCGCTCCAGCTGCGGGCCCTCGCCGAACAATTACCTGCGGAAACGACGCTCGAGCTTTGGAATTCCTTTTTAGAGGAAGATTTGTACGACAGAGCCAAGGCACTCAGACCGGGTGCGGCGATCTTCTATCTCCCGGTCCAGCGGGATAGGACGGGAGCCCCGCTCGTCCCCGCGGACGTGGCGCGGAAACTCGCCGCCGTTTCGCCGGTACCCGTCTTCACCCACTTCGACACCCTGCTCGGCACGGGCGTCGTCGGCGGCTACCTCGTAAGCGCCCATCAGTTGGGCCGGCTGATGGGGAAGACGGCCGCGTACGGCGACCGGGGCGCCCCGGAAACCCAAGAGGAGTACGCGACGTCCTGCATGGGCTACTACTTCGACGCGCGGGCCCTGCGGCGTTGGAAAATTGCCGATAGCCGGTTGCCGATCGGCAGCCGGATACTGTTCGAGGGGCGGAGCTTCGTCAAAGAATACGGCCCCTACCTGGCGCTCATCATCGCCCTCTTCGTCCTGGAAACCGCCCTCGTGTTCGCGCTCATCAGGTCGGGCGTCCGGAGGAAACGCGCCATGCGGCTCCTGGACGAGGAGCGCGCGAACCTGGAAGCCAAAATACGCCAGCGCACTTCCGACCTTGAAATGATGTTCAAGGAATTCCAGCACCGCGTCAAGAACGGCCTCGGCATCATCACGAGCCTCGTAAGCCTGGAAGCCGGACGGACCGAGGACGAGCGGCTGGGCCTGGTGTTGAGCAAACTGGAGTCGCGCGTCGTGGCCCTCGCCACCCTCTACGACATGCTGTACCAGACGGGCGGCGTCATGGAGGTCGCGGCCGATGTCTACCTCGGCACCCTCCTGGAGAATCTCGGTATGAGCCTCGGCGCGGACAGCCGCGGGATCAAGCTGGTCACCCGAATGGAAAGCGTCCCCATCGACATCAAACGCGCCATCCCCTTGGCCCTCATCGCCAACGAACTCGTCACGAACGCGTTCAAGTACGCCTTCCCCGGCGGACGCGCCGGTTCGATAAAGATCACCCTCGCCGCCGAAGGCGCGGACCTCCGCTTCACGGTCGCCGACGACGGCGTCGGCCTCGGCGCGGACTTCGACCCGGAAAGCGGGTCGGGGCTCGGGATGACGCTCGTCCTCCTCCTCTCGCGCCAGCTCGAAGGAACGTTGACCTGGACCTCCCGGACCGGAGCAAGTTTCACCCTCGTATTTCCCAAATAAGGGCGCGCGGCGAGGTACGCACCCCGCGGCAAACGGAGGGGGATGAAACCCGCGCGCGAATCGACGACCTCGATATACAAATTCCCCTTCCGCGGCGTCTACTTGGGTGAAGGCTATGAAAAGAAGCATCGCGCTGGAAGTGACCTACCGCGAAGAGCGGAACAAACTCCTGGGCTGGCTATCGCGGCGCGTCGGCGACGAAGCGGCCGAGGACATCCTGCACGACGTCGTCGTACGGGCCATCACGAATCTCGATTCGTTGGAACCGGTCCGCGACTTCGCGGCGTGGCTCTGGGCCTCGGCGAAGAACGCGGTCATCGACGCCTGGAGGAAGCGCGGCCGCAGGGCCGCCGCGGGAGAGGCCGACTTGGACGACTTCGACTCGGTCGTGGACGAGGTATGGC
>JAEWSV010000398.1 GCA_023398155.1 Spirochaetota bacterium | reverse complement strand
ATCGCCCTCTTCAGCCTCGAATTCGGCTTCTTCTCGGTCGTGCTCAGTTCCCTCGCCGAGCATCGGGCGCTCGTACGCGAGGCGGAACGGGAAAACGAGCACCTCAGGAATATCATGCAGAAATTGTCCGCCGCCCAGCTCGGTTACCTGGAATTCGCCCGGAACGCCGAGGAACGGTCGTCCGCGAACGAGCGGAACCGTCTTTCGGCCGAGCTCCACGATACGGTCGGCTATACTTTCACCAACCTGGAGATGATCTTGGAGGCCGGTCTCGTGCTCCTGGATTCCGATCGGGCTAAATTGCGGGACCTCCTGGAAACGGGCCTTGAGCAGGTGCGCGACGCTATGCGGGAAACCAGAAAGACGCTCTATCTCATGCGGGAGCGCAAGGCCGCCCCCCTCTTCTTCAACGCCGTACAGCGCCTGGCCGAAGTCTTCGGTAAGACCACGGGAATGAAGGTCCGCGTGGAATACGGCAACTTTCCCGCCCAATGCGGCGACGAGGCGGAATTCGCATTCTACCATTTCATACAGGAGGGCCTCGTGAACGCGTTCAGCCACGGACGGGCCTCGCAGGTCCTCGTCGCGTTCAGCGTGGAGGGTGAGAACCTCCTCGTCTCCCTCTTGGACGACGGCATCGGGGCCGAAAGCCTCACCGAAGGCATCGGCATCCTCGGCATGCGGGAGCGTTTCGGAAAACTGGGAGGAACCCTCCACCTGGAATCGCCGGTGGACGGCTTCCGCATCACCGCCACCGTGCCCTTGAACGGATAAGCGATGGAAACGATTCGGCTGCTGCTCGTGGACGACCAGCGACTCTTCGTCGACAACCTCAAGATCGTATTGGAAGCCCACACCGAGGACATCCGCGTCCTCGGCATAGCCTACGACGGTGGGGAGGGCGTCGCGATGACGGAGGCCCTCCGGCCGGACATCGTGCTCATGGACGTCCGCATGCCCCAGATGGACGGCGTCGACGCGGCCAAACGCATCGTCGCCTCCCATCCCGCGACCAAGCTCATCATGTTGACCACCTTCGATGACGACCAGTACGTGACCCGGGCCCTCCACTACGGCGCCTACGGGTATATCCTGAAGAACATTTCGCCCGCTGAGCTGATACGGGACATCCGCGCGGTGCACGCGGGATCCCGCCTCGTCCCTCCGGCGGCGACGGGACTGCTCCTGGACCGCAGCCTCCCCGCGCCCGAAGAAGAACTCAACGCCGAGGAGTTGCGCTCCCTGCTCGACTCACTGAGCGGCCGGGAGATGCAGATCGTCAAACTCATCGCCCTGGCCTACGACAACCGCCATATAGCCGCCCGTCTCGGCGTCGCCGAGCAGACCGTAAAGAACTCGCTCTCCACGATCTATTCCAAGCTCGGCGTCTCCAAGCGAACCCGACTCATGCGGCTCTTCGAGCGATGCCGTGAGAGGGGTCTCATCGGCTGATTATTTCGGTACCTCCGTACCTTCACCGCAGGCGAAAACGGCACCATGCTTGAGGAGAGTCACGTCCAAAAGGGTCGCGCATACGATCCCGAGATCATTGGAAGTGGAAAGAGAGGTGCCATGAAAACGAATAAGCCGGTAATCGTGCTGGCGACCATCCTCGCCGTCCTGTGCGCCGGGAACGCCGCGGCGAAGCCCGTGAAGCTCACCCTGTGGAGCGGCTACCCCGATCTCCAGAAATTCTACGAGTCGGTCGCGAAGGACTTCACGGCCAAGAATCCCGACATCACGATCGAGGTGCAGACCTTCGCGCTCGCCGACCTGCCCCAGAAGCTGGGCATGTCCATACCTTCCCAGACTTCGGCCGACATCCTGGAGCTCATCAGCCTCCATTCTTTCCCCTGGGCCGAGAAGTTCTTCACCGAAGTGCCCCCCGCCGTGAAGAAGAACATCATGGCGGCGGTCAACCAGGAATACCTGCACGACGTCACCTACGGCAAGAAGATGATGGGCGTGCCCTTCTGCTTCTACAGCGAGATCCTCTACTACAACAAGGACATGCTCGCGGAGGCGGGCTTCAAGCGGCCTCCCGACACCATGGACGAGCTCGTCGACTACGCGGTCAAGCTGACCAAGCGCGACGAAGCCGGTAACCTAGTTCGGTCGGGCATCTCGCTGCGTTTCGCGGGCCATCCCTCCGGCACCTGCGAGAAATTCTGGGCCCTCGGCCTGATCCCCTACGGAGGCGACATCCTGCAGGAGAGCGCCAAGAAACCCGGCATGTACCACAACGGGTTCGCCGGCAACGATTCAGGGTACAAGGCCCTCAACCTCTACTTGGACCTCCTCTACAACAAGAAGGTCACCGACTTCAACATCAAGCAGGATTCCGACGCCTTCGCCCAGGGCAAGGCTGCCATGTTCGAACGCGAGCAGTGGGTGGTCGGGACCCTCAAGACCGCGGCCCCCAACCTGAACTACGACGCCGTGGCCCTGCCCAAGGGCACCATGCGCGGCACCTTCGCCATCACCCGGAACATGTTCGTCCCGAAGGCGACCAAGGAGAAGGACGCTGCCTGGAAATTCATCGAGTTCTTCTACTCCAAGCCCATCATGGAGCGCATGGTCAACGAGACCGGCTGGCTCTCCACCCGCGCGGACCTGGACTACAAGGCCCTCCTCAAAGAGAGCCCCCAGCTCCTGGCCGGCATACAGAACCCTCCCGATCTCAAATTCATCTGGCAGAAGCGGCTCACCATAGAGACCGGCATCATGACCAAGATGGGCGAAGAGCTCACCAAGCTGTTCCGCGACCAATCCCTGGCCGGCAACGAGGCCAAGATACGCGCCGAGGTCAAGAAACTCGGCACGATCGTGGACGACATGCTCAAGGATTCCGGCCTCTACGCGGAAT
>JAEWSV010000393.1 GCA_023398155.1 Spirochaetota bacterium | reverse complement strand
GTCCGTGAAGTTTCGCGTCGCCTCTCCGCCTTGACCGAGGTTATATTTGAAAAGCATCACGCCGCCGACTCCGACTTTTTGCAACAGGGAGGCGCTCGCCGGGTTCAATCTGCGGGAGCCTTCCACGCCGGTGAGCAGGAGCTGGCCGGCGACGGCCTCGTCGTCCATGGCCGAGACGATCGCCGCAGCACGGGCGGCGAAAACGGCCTCGGCCGCGGCGTCCGCCATGGCGAGGCCGGCCTTCCGCGGTGCGCCGTCGCATGAAGCGAAGGCGAACGCGGCCGCAGCGGCCATCGCGGAACACGCCAAGACGTATTTATTCGGAAAGGAGTTCGTCATCTCCCGGCGATCATACCTCGCGCTCGGCGCGGTGAACAAGTCGAAGCTGAGTGGCTATGACTTCTTATTTTACACAAATTTCCCTTTTCGTCGTTGCTAGATACCCATATATGGGGTATATTCCGATTCCGATACGCTATTGATGTGGCCCGCGGTAGAGCGGGATCATCAACCGTAAAAGTCTTTATAATAAGGAAGCCCCTATGAAGATAGAACGCCGGTTCACCTCGGCGGGCGAAGGCCCCTACGCCGACATCGTTTGGGAAGCGCGTAAAAGCGAGATCCGCAATCCCGACGGCCGCCTCATCTTTTCCCAGGATTCGGTAATAGTCCCCTCCACGTGGAGCCAGATCGCGACGGATATCATCGCGCAGAAGTATTTCCGCAAAGCCGGCGTTCCGGCCGAGAAGGCCATGGAATGGCAAAAGTGGGCGCCTCTCGGGAAAGGCAGCGGAAAGGCGGCCGATCCAGGGAAGAAGCCGATCGAGGACGGCGGGGAACACGACGCCCGGCAAGTCTTCCATCGGCTCGCCTTCACCTGGATGGACTGGGGCCGCAAGAACGGATACTTCGATACGGAAGAGGACGCGAAGGCGTTCTACGACGAGTCTTGCTACATGCTCGCCCATCAGATCGCGGCGCCGAACAGCCCGCAGTGGTTCAATACAGGCCTCTTCGCCGTCTACGGCATCGACGGTCCCGCCCAGGGCCACTATTACTTCGATCCGGCCGAGGGGAAGCTCAAGAAGTCCGAAAGCGCCTACGCGCGTCCCCAACCCCACGCTTGCTTCATCCTGTCCGTGCAGGACGATCTCGTGAACGAGGGCGGCATCATGGATCTCGTGACGCGGGAAGCGCGCCTCTTCAAGTACGGATCGGGCACGGGATCCAATTTTTCCCGCATCCGCGCGGCGAACGAAAAGCTCTCCGGAGGCGGCGTCTCGTCCGGCCTCCTCTCGTTCCTCAGGATCGGCGACCGCTCGGCGAGCGCCGTGAAGTCGGGCGGAACGACCCGGCGGGCCGCCAAGATGGTGACCTTGGATGCGGACCATCCGGACGTTGAGAGGTACGTGGACTGGAAGGTCGAGGAGGAGCACAAGGTCGCCTCTATGGCCACGGGCTCGGCCATCGTCAAGAAACACCTGGACGCGATCAAGAAGGCCCTCGCCTCGTTCCGCGGCCCCGAAGCGGACCGCTTCAACGCGGAACGCAACCACGAACTCGCGGCCGGCCTCCGCGCCGCCTTGCGCGACCAGATCCCCTCCACCTACCTCTACCAACTGCTCCGCATGCTGGAGCAAGGCGATTCGTCGGTGAGTCCCGCGGTATTCACCACGGCCTGGGACGACGAGGCGTACAATACCGTCTCCGGCCAGTCCTCCAATAACAGCCTCCGCGTGACCGACTCCTTCATGCAGTCCGTCCTGGACGACGCCGACTGGAACCTGAACGGGCGCGTCACCGGCAAGGTGCAGCGGACGATCAAGGCCCGCGCACTCTGGGACCACGTCGCGCGCGCGGCCTGGCAGTGCGCCGACCCGGGCCTGCAATTCCACACCACCATCAACGACTGGCACACGAGCCCGGCGGGGGGCGAGATCCGCGCCTCCAACCCCTGCTCGGAGTACATGTTCCTCGACGACACGGCCTGCAACCTCGCTTCCATCAACCTGCTTACCCTGTACGATCCTTCCAAGAAGACCTTCGACATCGAGGGCTACCTCCACGCGATCCGGATCTGGACGACCATCCTGGAGATCTCGGTGGTCATGGCGCAGTTCCCTTCCCCGGAGATCGCGCGGCTCTCCTACGAATACCGGACGCTCGGCCTCGGCTACGCCAACCTCGGAAGCCTCCTCATGGTCATGGGCCTCGCCTACGACTCCAAGCGCGGGCGCGCTTTGGCGGGCGCCCTCTCCGCCCTCCTCTCCGGCGAAGCGTACGCCCAGTCCGCGCGTATGGCCGGCCAACTCGGCCCCTTCCTCCGCTTCGGCGACAATCGGGACGCGATGCTTCGGGTTATCCGTAACCACCGCCGCGCCGCCTACGACGCCAAGGCCGCGGAGTACGAAGGACTCGGCACCATCCCCCCCGGCATCGACCAGAAGGCGTGCCCGCAGGACCTTTTGGCCGCGGCGAAGGCGAGCTGGGACCGCGCCCTGGAGCTCGGGGAAAAGCACGGATTCAGGAACGCCCAGGTGACGGCCATCGCCCCCACCGGCACCATCGGCCTCCTCATGGACTGCGACACCACGGGCGTGGAGCCGGACTTCGCCCTCGTGAAATTCAAGAAGCTCGCGGGCGGCGGCTACTTCAAGATCATCAACCAGTCGGTGCCGCCGGCCTTGGCCGCGCTCGGCTATTCCGATTCGGAGATAGAAGAGATCGTCGCGTACGCGACCGGCCGGAAAACGCTGAAAGGCGCTCCCTCCGTTTCTTACGAAGCGCTCCAGAAGAAGGGCTTCAACTCGGCCGCGCTCGAGGCGGTGGAGGCAGCGGTCGCGAGCGCTTTCAGCTTGGAAGGCGTCTTCAGCCCGTGGATCATCGGGAAGGACTTCGTGGAGACCGTCCTCAAGGTGCCCGAGTCCACCTGGTCGCTCAGCGGCTTCAGCCTCCTGCGCCACCTCGGCTTCACCGCGGAGGAGATCGAGGAAGCCGAGCGTTACGCCTGCGGCACGATGGGAGTCGAGGGAGCGCCCGGCCTCAAGAACGAACACCTGGCGGTCTTCGATACCGCGACGCCGTCCGGCAAGAACGGGACCAGGTCCATCGCCTGGACAGCCCACATCGGCATGATGGCGGCCGTCCAGCCGTTCATCTCGGGCGCCATCTCCAAGACCATCAACATGCCTAACGCGGCGACCTACGAGGACGTGAAGGGCGCCTACATGCTGGCCTGGAGATCGGGAATTAAGGCCGTCGCCCTGTACCGCGACGGGTCCAAGCTTTCCCAGCCGCTCTCTTCCTTCGCCCCCGGCATAGATCCCCTCGCGGATACGCTCGTGCGCCTCCAGAAGGACCTCGACGCGAACGAAACGGCCGCCGATCGCTCGCCCCCGGCCGCGGGCCCCTCCAAGGCGGACCTCCGCGGCGTGCGCAAGACGCTTCCCAACCGGCGGGCCGGTTATACTCAGAAGGCCAAGATCGGAGGCCACTCCATTTTCATCCGCACCGGCGAGTACGACGACGGCAGGCTCGGCGAGATCTTCCTGGACATGCACAAGGAGGGCGCGGCCTTCCGGAGCCTCATGAACAGCTTCGCCATCGCGGTCTCCCTCGGCCTCCAGTACGGCGTGCCGCTCGAGGAGTACGTGGACGCCTTCACCTTCAGCCGGTTCGAGCCGAACGGCATGGTCCAGGGCCACGACTACGTGAAGATGGCGACGAGCGTCATCGACTTCATTTTCCGCGACCTCGCGATCAGCTACCTCAAGAGGACGGACCTTGCGCAGGTGAAGCCCGAGGATCTCCTCGCGACCGGCACCAAATCCGACATTAAAGCGAACGGTGCGGGCAACGGAACGGTGAAGGAGAGCGTGGGCTTCCGTCCCCACGGGGCGCAGACCCAATCTGCGGACGACCCGTCACCGAGCGTCGCTCCGGCCGGGGGCCTCGTAGACCTGGGTCGGGCGGCGAAGACGAAAGGCGAGGAAGAGCAGGCGATCAAGATAGCCCAGGCCCGCGTGAAGGGCTACGAGGGGGATCCCTGCCCGGTCTGCGGCTATTTCACCTTGGTCCGCAACGGCACCTGCCTCAAGTGCGATACCTGCGGAGGCACCACCGGCTGCAGTTGACCTTCCCGCGAAAACCTTCCCCGGTTTGCCCGCGGGCCGGTCGATGAGTATACTTATTGGTTAGACCCGTGGGCCCATAGGCCCCGCGGTCCTCCAAGGAGCGTAACCCGATGGAATGGCTTTCGAATCTCCCCGCCGTACCGCAGGCATTCTTGGCTACCTGTTTCACCTGGGGAGTGACCGCGCTCGGCGCGGGCATGGTTTTTTTCTTCAAGACGATCGACCGACGCGCGCTTGACGGCATGCTCGGTTTCGCGGGCGGCGTGATGATAGCGGCCAGCTTCTGGTCGCTGCTCGCGCCCGCTATCGATCTTTCGGAGGCGATGGGGCTCATTCCCTGGATGCCGCCGCTCGTAGGCTTCCTCATGGGAGCCCTCTTCCTCTTCGGAGTGGACAGGGTGCTTCCGCACCTCCACTTGGAATACGAGACGAGCGAAGCCGAGGGCATTAAGACCGGCTGGGGGAGGAGCGTCCTCCTCGTGCTCGCCATCACCCTCCATAACATTCCCGAAGGCCTCGCCGTGGGCGTCGGCTTCGGCGCCGTCGCAGCGGGCATCCCCTCGGCGGGACTCGCCGGCGCCATCGCGCTCGCCATCGGCATCGGCCTCCAGAATTTCCCCGAAGGGGCGGCGGTCTCCATACCGCTCCGCCGGGACGGCATGAGCCGTTCGAAGGCTTTCTGGTACGGCCAGCTTTCTGGCGTCGTGGAGCCGGTAGCCGGTGTCTTAGGAGCTGCCCTGGTCCTCGTGATGCGGCCCATCCTCCCCTACGCGCTCGCCTTCGCGGCGGGCGCCATGATCTTCGTAGTCGCGGAGGAAGTCATTCCCGAGTCGCGGAGGGAGGGCAACGAACACATCGCCACGCTCGGGCTCCTCGCAGGGTTCGCGGTGATGATGACCCTGGACGTAG
>JAEWSV010000188.1 GCA_023398155.1 Spirochaetota bacterium | reverse complement strand
TCCGTAAACTCTGCGGCGATCTCTTCTTCTATACCTCGTCGGTCGTGGGCGAGCTCGCGCTCCCCGCCCTCCAGTGGGGGTCCACCGCCATGCCCGCCAAGAATAATCCCGTACTCGTGGAGTATTGCGCCGGACTCGCCGTCCGCGCCTCCGCTTCGGCGTCCGCGATCGTCCGTTACGCGGAGGAGGGCCGCCTGCAGCTCAACGCGTTCACGCCCTTCATGGTGGACGCCTTCCTCCGCGCCGCGGCCGACTTAGAGGCCGCCCTCGGCGCCCTCTCGACCGGCCTCCTGCCCCGCCTGGAGGCCAATTCTCTCCGCGCCGTCGACAACCTGGCGCGTTCGCCCGCGCCCCTCAACGCCCTCCGCGCCGACTTGCCCTACGAGCGACTCAAGGCCATCGCGGCCGAGCGTGGCCTCGCCGAATTGGACTCCCCGACTGCCGCCGGCACGGACGCCGCTGTCTCCGTAAAGGTCGCCGCTCTCTGTGCGGACCTCGCCGCCCGAACCGGCCTCCCCGTGGACCTCGTGAGGTCTCGGCTCGGCCTTCCGCCTGTAGACACCGTCGAAAAGGATCTGCCATGAGCCTTGAAAGCCCGCTCTCAGAATCAGCCTCCATAGTCGTCGTTGGCCTGCGCAACGCGGGCAAGTCGAGCCTCGTGAACTCGATCTTCGCCAAGGAGGTCGCCATCGTGTCAGCGATCCCCGGGACCACCACGGACCCGGTGACCCGTAAGATGGAACTCCCCGGCTGGGGGCCGGTGGCTTTCGTGGATACGGCGGGCATCGACGACGAGGGGGAACTCGGGGCGAAACGGGTAGAACGGACGGAGGCGCGGCTGGCCGCAGCCTCAGCCGTAATCTTCGCGACGCCGGCTCACCAGGGACCGATCGAGGCCGAGCGGCGCCTTCTGGAACGGCTGGACGCTTCGCGGAAGCCGACGGTGATCGCGCTTACCCACGCCGACTTGCCGCCGTGCGCCGCCAAGATCGCGTGGCTCGAGGGACGGCAGCCGATAGCCGTCGACAACGCGACCGGGGAAGGCGCGGATGGCCTCAGGCGGGCGGTCGCGGCCTTGGCGGATCGGGCGATCCTGGAATGCGGCCCGCTCGAAGGTCTCGTCCGGGAAGGCGATCATATCCTCCTCGTAGCCCCCATCGACCTGGCCGCGCCGAAAGGCCGGCTCATCCAGCCGCAGGTGGAGACGATCCGGGACGCCTTGGATCGCGATTGCGCGGTGACGGTGGTCAAGGAGCGTGAGCTCTACGACGCCTACCGCTCCTTCCGCGAGCGGCCCCGACTCGTGATCACCGACAGCCAAGCCTTCTCCAAAGCTGCCGCGGATATTGAATCGGATCAGCCCCTCACGAGCTTCTCCATCCTCTTCGCCCGCAAGAAGGGCGAACTCATCTCCTTCCTCCGCGGCCTCCGCGGTCTCGCCGCCTTTCCGAGGAACGGCAGGGTCTTCGTGATGGAAGCCTGCGCCCATCACCGGGGCGCCGACGACATCGCCTCGGTTAAGATCCCCCGGCTCTTCGGCCGGCTCGTAACTCCGGCCGCCCGCTTCCAAACGGTACGCCAACTGCCGGACGACCTCTCGCGGGATGACCTCGTCATCCACTGCGCCGGCTGCATGATGACGGGGCTCGCCCTCCGCGCGCGCGTAGCTAAAATGGACGAGCTCGGCGTGAACGCGACCAACTACGGCCTGTTCCTGGCGTGGGCGAACGGCCTCCTGCCGCGCGCCGTCGAACCCTTCCCCGAGTACGACGGCGCCTATAAGCCGCTCCTCATGGACGTGCCGGGAATCTATACCGCGCCTTGATCGGACGATTCGTACCTGCCGAGAACCGGCGGCTCGGCGGTCCGTTCCTCCGTCACCGGACCGCGCAAACTTTATATTCGACGCAATGATTCTTATAGATAGATACGAAAAAGCGTTATACTTCTTCCATGGTAGTCGCCACCCTATTAAAAAGGTTTTTTGCCATTTTCTCTTTGTTCGGCTCGCGACCCGGTTCGCAAAAACGTTCGCTTTCAGCGCTCTTCGCTGAGATCCGCCGCCGCGGACCTTCGTGGTACGATCCTTGGACCGACCGGCTATCGGAAGAATTCGCGGAGGCGATTGAACGGCTGCGAAGATCCTGCGCGCGTATGGCGAAGGTGTACCTCAAAACCGTCGACGGACCGATCGACGCCGAGTCGGCGGCCACCGCCGCCGTTCTGGAAAGCGCGCTCGCCGAGGCGGGCGGTTCGCTTAAATCCCTTTCTTTCGAGGCGATAAGGGCGGAAGTCGAGGCTTCGCAGGCAGTGGACCTCCTGGAGGCCATGGACGCTCTATTCCAGCAGCGGATCGCGGCCCTGCGAGCTGAGCCCGTAGCCCGCGCGGCGGCGGCGTACGGGACGAACCAACGGCTCGCCTCCCTCTGCCGGTTTAAGTTCGATGGCCTGCTCGTCCCGTTCGCGCCGAAAAAGAACGGCGGCCGGCGGCGTCGCCAAATCGTCGCTGAGCCGCTCGCGGCCGCGGTGGCCGATCTCCACTATCTCATCGCCGGCCTCAAGCCGGATGCCGACGTCCGCAGGGTGTTCCTTGAGCTTCGCGCCGTCGCGGATCCGGAAGGGTATCCCGCCGACGTGGCCGCCGCGGATTACAACGCCTTGACGTTCGTGCTGGGCGGTCCGCTCCGTTCGGAGGCGGTCGGCAGGGTCGTGCGGGCCATCCGAATGGACGCTGCCTTCCCGCTCCGGGCAGATCATCCGACGGGCGATATCCGCGCGACGATTTCGGCGAAGGCCACGGAGGAATATTCGTCTCGGCGGGAGCTCATGGCGGACCGGATAACCCAGGAAGCCATGGAAGCCCAGATCTTCGCGGTATTCGGCGATATCCCGATGCTTCCCGTGGAGGGCTGGTCCGAAAACATCTCCGATTCCTTCGCTGCCGTCGGTCTTCCGCGCCTCTCCCACCTCCGGTCCCTATCGGTACTGAAGAGCTTCATGGCCGCCCTCTTTTTCCCGACAATCCGCCCAGCGGTCTCCAACGCGATAGTAGATTTCGATTTCGCCGATCGGCACTTCAGGTCCGCCCTATCGGACGAGGCGGACGAGGCGGCCCGGGTCGCGGAGGATCTCTCCGCCTTTGAGGAATCGGTATCCTCCCACGGACGATCCGAATTCGCGCGCATCGCGGCGGCCTTGGAAGCTAAGGAAGAGGAGAAGGTCGGCGCTATCCTCGCGCGGCGGACGATCGATGACGCCAAGGCCTTCGCCGATCGAACGATCGAAGGAGCCATCTCGCGATTCAGCGCCTTGCTATCCCATTTGGAGACGATCTGCGACGACCTAAAATCGCGCGCGCCCCAGGTCGTGGTCAACGCGGCGGTCGTCAATGCCCAAAAGCGTTCGCTCGTCCAAAATCTGGAAAAGTCCGCCCACCTCCTCGGCCTGTTCCTGGACCTTCTCCGCCGTATCGTAGCCTCGGCCCATCGGGAACGGGTCGGTAAAGCCGCGGCCCTTATCAAGCGGTGAGGTCTCCATGACCGTCTCACGACGCGGCCTCCGCGACTCGGCCGCGGCGCGCTTATTGGGTGTCCTCTCTCTCGGCATCATTCTTCTCTTCCCTGGGTGTACCCGCACCGCGCAGACGCAATCGGTTCCCGCCGTCGAAGAGGCCACTGCCTCCGCCGCCGCGGAAGAGGTCCCGACCGCCACAGAAACGGTCCCGGCCACGCCTGAATCGGTGCTTGTCGGCAGCTACAACATCCAAGCCTTCGGCCCCGCCAAATTGGCGAGGGAAAACACGCGCGCGGCGTTGGCTCTCGTCTCCTCCCGTTTTGACCTCCTCGCCATCCAGGAGGTTGGGAGCAACGCCTCCACTGCGAGCGACGCCACATGCGAGGCGGTCATGGCCGCCTTCGTAGAAAGCCTCGACGCCGCCGCCGGTGAGCCTCGATACGCCTACGTGCGCGACGACCAGTTCGCGATCGTTTACCGCCGGGACTTTTTCGAACTGCTCGATTGGGAACCGTATTCCGGAGACGGAGCCTTCGCCTATCCTCCCCTGGCGGCCCATCTCCGCGTTCGAGGCGCGCCTTTCGACTTCGTGATCGTGTCCGTCCACATTCGCCCCGGCGCGGCAACGGCCGAAATCGGTGCCCTCATCTCCGCGGCGTCGGCCTTCGTCGAGCGTTTCGGCGAGCGGGACGTGATGCTGGTCGGCGATTTCAATGCGGACGGCTCCTACTACGCGGAAGGGGAGGGCGGTTCCCTCGCCGGTTTCCATCCCGATTCTTTCGTCACTGTCGTCCCCAACGACGCCGATACCACGGCGGCAGAGGGCGAGAACGCTTATGACCGTATCCAGCTGACCGCGGCGCTGGCCGAGGATTGGACCGGTTCCTGGTCCATCCTGCGGCCCGCCGACATCACCGATGTTTCGATCTGCGAGGGACCGCCCTCCACGGCGGGTACCGAGGCCGCTCTCAGCGACCACTATCCGGTGAGTGCGGAATTCTGGACCCAACGTGACTCGGATTAATATTTTAGTGTCCCGAAGATTAGGGAAACGTCGGGGCTGATAGAAGCGTGGATCGTGGCGAGGACGTACAAAGGATATCCGCTTTCCCAGGAGGATATCCTTGTTTACCCCTCCCTTCTGTCCCTACGCTGCATGCTCCAACCACCAGAATCCGGTAGGTCGCTGGTGGTCGCGTAACGGCTTTCATGTGACCAAAGCCTTCGGCATCGTACGGCGATTCGTCT